>NZ_JBNPJU010000076.1:0-39155 GCF_050312575.1 Pseudomonas sp. R11F
GGCACTTCATCTGCCCCTGATACACCGCATTCGCGAGCAAGCCCGCTCCCACATTTTTGACCGCATTTCTATCGCAGGCTTTTTTCCAGCCAGGCTTTGAGGTCCTGTATCTCGGCCTCACTCACGGTATGCGGCATGCCCATATACCCGTGGAACTCGGGCTTCAAGCCCAACCCCAGCAACACATCATTGGCCCGCGTAGCCGCGGTGTACGGCAGCGCCTGATCCAACGTGCCATGGCCGATGAAAATGGCCAGCTTGTCCAATGCCGCATCGGGTTTCAGTTCAGCCTTGAGCACCGGTAACACGCTGCCACTCAAGGCCGCGATCCCCCGCACCAACCCGGGCTTTCGCAAGCCCACTTCGTAGGACATGATCGCGCCCTGGCTGAACCCCACCAGAAACACCCGATCGCTTTGCGTGTGATATTTGGCAGTGGCCTGGGTTACGAAGTCTTCGATCAGCCTGGCGCTGCGTTGCAAGTCAGCCGTCTCGCCATCGTAATCACCGTCGCCGGGTTTCCTGGCAAACCAGCGATAGCCACTGGGGTCGACCGACATTGGTGCGCGTACCGACAAGTAGGTCCAGGTCGATGGCAGCGCATCCTTGATGCCGAACAGATCTTCCTCGTTACTGCCGAACCCATGCAGGAAAATCACCAACGGCTGGTTGCGCGCCTCACCCTGGGTCTGCTCCAGGTACGACAGCGGCAAATCGGTGTGCAAGGTAGCGTCGGCCTGGGCAGTGCCGGCCAGCAAAGCCAATGTCAGCGCGAAGAGTTTGAACATGGGCAACCTCAAGGTTTGCGCAGCAAATAGGTATCCATGATCCAGCCATTGGCCAGGCGCGCGGCCTTGCGCACCCGTTCGATCTCCGGCGCCACCTCGGCGACTTTACCGCTGATCAGGATCTCGTCCGGCGTGCCCAGGTAAGCGCCCCAGTAAATATCCAGGTCCTGATCGGCCACGGTGCGGTAGGAATCCTCGGCATCAAGCATGACCACCAGGGTATCGGCATCACTGGCCTGCCCCGCCGCCAAACGCCGGCCGGTGGTGATCTCGATGGAGCGGCCGATACGGTTCAGTGGCACTTTGTGCTGGGCGGCCAGGGCCTGCACGCTGGTAATGCCGGGGATCACTTCGAATTCAAACGCACAGCGGCCACTGGCAAGGATCGCCTGCAGGATACGAATGGTGCTGTCGTACAACGCCGGGTCGCCCCACGCCAGGAACGCACCCACCTCGCCGTCCGCCATTTGCTCAGTGATCATCCGCTCGAAGGTTGCTTGCTTATCGCGGTTAAGGTCCTGCACGGCGGTGGTGTAATCGATATCGCCGCGCACGCGCTCGGGGCAGTCGGCCTCGACAAAACGGTAGCGCGGGTCGGTGATGTAGGTCTCGCAGATTTCACGACGCAGGTCGATCAGCTTGTCTTTGCTTTGGCCCTTGTCCATCAAGAAAAACACATCGGTACGGTTGAGCGCCTTCACGGCCTGCATCGTGATGTAGTCGGGGTTGCCGGCGCCAATGCCGATGATCAGGATGGTTTTCATGGGGTGCTCTCAGTGCGGGATGTGGATTTTGCCATGTTGTCGGCCTGCTGGGTCAAATCACTCCAGGCGCAGGCGCCATCGCCCATTGAACCTGAGTTCAGTCGACGACAACGGCTCGACATCAATCGCCCCGAACGCAGCCGGCGCGCACTGCATCACCTGCAGCAACGCGGCGCGAATCACGAACGGATGGGTTACCGCCAGTACATGGCCGGGGGTCTGTTCGAGGTTGTGCAACCAATGGCCGACGCGTTCGCAGAGTTGCGTCACGGATTCGCCACCGTGTGGCGCGGCATTGCTGTCACCCAGCCAATCCTGCAAGGCTTGGGGCTCGGACTGCTGGATGGTCTCCAGGGGCTGGCCTTGCCATCGACCAAAATCATACTCACGCAGGCACGGGTCGACTTGCGGCTGCTCGGCAAACATCCGCGCCGTCTGCCATGTACGCAACTCAGGGCCACAGACCACGCGGGGTGCTCGCTTGAATCGACCCGCCAGCGAGAGTGCCGCCTGTTGCCAATCCATATCCACGGGCTCATCCCGTGCAAAACGCCCGCGTTTCAGGGCCTGGGTGCTGGCATGGCAGATAAGTGTCAAGCGGGTGGTTCGCATCACAGCTCACTTCGGTTCGGTGCGCGGTCATCGTCGACCGGCGAGGTCCTCCCGATGTTACAACGAACAACGATCAGAAGCCCCGCCTGTCGGCCTAGGCGCCAGGATGGGCCAGGTACAAGACCTGATAGCCGATGCCAGGATGCTCCGCCTCCAGCGCGCCGGCTGACAGCGTAAACCGCACCAGCCGCCATGCCTGGACATCCAGGGCCAGGAACACGGCAAACGTATCGGTGCGCTCAGCCAGTTGTTGATTGTGGCGTTTCTGCTCGGTCAATACCTGCGCTCGGTCCGCATCGGGGGCCAGCGGCCATTCTTCCCGGTACAGACTCACCGCGCCCGACGCGGGGCCGCGCACCACGTCCACCGGCAACCAACTCTCGATATGCGGTCGACCAAAGCTGTCGAGTACTTTCTGGAAGCGCTCGCCCAGCAAAAAGTCGACCGCCTGCAACGGGTCGGCCCACAAGTACACCGACGCATAGACATTGCCCGCCGCCTGCCCACGCTCCTGGGCGATAAACGCCTTGAACAGCAACCCCTCGGTGTGATCCCACAAGGGCCCCAATTGTGCGGCGCGCTGGTGGATCACGCGCATGTCGTAGTCGGCGGGCAAGCGGTGTGAATACTGTTTGGCAAACATGGAGAGACTCCTGAGCAAGATGAGATGCCAGCTTGCGCAGCGCCTATAATTTCAACAAGATATCAATGGATATATATGAAATAAGTATTCGATATGACTGATACGAGCAAACCGCTGGATATCGACACCGTGCAAGCCTTCGTCCTGGTGGCGGATTTCGCCAGTTTCACGCGTGCCGCCGAGGCCCTGGACACCTCCCAGGCCGCCATCAGCCTCAAGCTCAAGCGCCTGGAAGAACGCCTGGGTTATCGGCTGCTGGAGCGCACGCCCCGGCATGTGCGGCTGTCGCCACAGGGTGAGCGGTTCATCGGCGCCGCCCGCACCCTGCTCAACGCCCACGAACGCGCCCTCGGTGACTTGGGCGGCCACGCAACGCGGCGGTTGGTGATCGGCATCAGCGACCACGTGGCCGGGCCGGATTTGCCCACTTGGCTCAGCCGCCTTGCCGCCTACGATCCGCTGGTGATTCTTGAAGTGCGCATCGCCTCATCTCGCGACCTGGTCGCCGCGTTCGAGCGCAACGAGCTGGACGCGGTCATCGTGCGTAACGAAGGCGATCGCCAAGATGGCGAAGTATTGGCGGTGGAGCGCTTTGGCTGGTTTGCCGCGCCGACGTGGCAACACAATCCGGATGCCCCACTGCGCATCGCAACCCTGGCAGCGCCGTGTGGTGTTCGCCAGCTGGCAACCCGAGCCCTGGATGACGCCCGCATCGACTGGACCGAAGTGTTTGTCGGCGGCGGTGTGCTGGCCGTGGGAGCGGCGGTCAGCGCCGGCCTGGGGGTGGCCGCACTGGCACACCGCGTGGCACCGGCCGGCGCGGTGGAGGTCGGCGAGCAATACGGGTTACCCGCCTTGCCCGTCAGTGAGGTCAAGCTGCACAGCCGCATCAACGACGAGCGATCCCGCGACACGCTGCGGGCCTTGAGCGCGACTTTTCGTGGGGTGCTGCAGCGCTAGAGTGGACAACGGGTAACCTGTGGCGAGGGAGCTTGCTCCCGCTGGACTGCGTAGCAGGCCCAGTCTTTTCAAAGCAAAAGCGGGGGCCGCTTCGCGACCCAGCGGCAGCAAGCTGCCTCGCCACAGTGACAGAGTTGTGCCTTAACGGCCCCCCCTCCCGTCAGGCAAGCGCCGCATTGGCCGGCACCGGCGCAGGACTACCGTTGGCCACAAAGTCCTCCCGACGCAACACCACCAGCGCAATCAACGACACCACGCCCGTGGCCACATAGAAATACCAGGGCGAGGTGATGTCGCCAGTCACCTTGATCAACCAGGTCGAGATCAACGGCGCACTGCCACCAAACACCGCCACCGGCACGTTGTACGCCACCGCAATCCCGGTGGAGCGGATACGCGTCGGCAGCAGTTCGCTCATCAGCGCATAGGTAGACGAGGCATAAAGCCCAAACAGAATCGCCACCGCCATCAGCGGCGCAAAGAACGTTGCCGGCGTGGCGGTCGGGGCCGACTTGAACAGCCAGAACATCGCCAGCGTCGCCAGTGTGCCGATCACCATCAGGAATGGCTTGCGCCCGTACTTATCGGTGAACGCACCGCCGAACGGCATCACGAAGGCCGCCGAAAAACTCGCGACAAACACATAGAGCAAGGTGGTGCCGCTGTCGAACTTGAGGATCTTGGCCATGTAGGTCGAGGCGAAGGTCAGCACCAGGTAAAAAATCGAGCTGTGCAAGGTGATGATAAAGAACACCAGGGCAATCGCCCGCTTCCACTGCCAGACTTCACGCAGTGGTGCCCGCGAGGTTTGCCCGGCGCGTTGCAGGGCCAGGAACTCAGGGCTGTCTTCAAGCTTCAAGCGGATGTACATCGAGATAAAGCCCAGCGGTGCGGCGATCAGGAATGGCACGCGCCAGGCCCATTCCTGCATCACATCGGCGCCCAGCACCCAGGTCATGCCATTGGCGACCGCGCCGCCCAGCAACAGGCCGAGTACCGCAGTCACCATCAGCCAGCACGTGGCGAAGCCACGACGGCCGGGGCCGGCGTATTCGGAGATAAAACTGGTGACGGTGCCGATCTCACCGCCTGCCGAGAAGCCCTGGACGCAACGCACCAGGATCAGCAGGATCGGCGCGGCGATGCCCAGGGTCGCGTAGCTGGGCAGCAAGCCCAGCAACACGGTGGAACCCGTCATCATCACCAGTGCCATGATCAGGGTTTTGCGGCGGCCGATCTTGTCCGCCAAGGGGCCGAAGAACAGCCCGCCCAAGGGCCGGATGAAGAAGCTCAGGGCGAACGCGGCAAAGCTTGCCAGCAGGCTGGTGGTGGGGTCATCGGAGACGAAAAACGCCTGGCCGATGTACACGGCAAGAAAGCCGTAGACGCCGTAGTCGTACCACTCGATCAAGTGGCCGGAGGTGGCGCCGAGAAACGCGCGGCGCCGCTTGCGCAGCGTGTCTTGCGGGTGAATGCCCATCGAAGGGACTCCTTGTCGGTTGTTCTATCCATGAATAAACGCGGGCTAGCGAGTGGCGGCGATACTCGCGTCTTTCAACCACTGCCGCAAGTCGGTCTTGAGGATTTTGCCGTAACTGTTCTTGGGCAACTCATCGCGGAACAGGTATTTCCTGGGTTTCTTGAAAGACGCCATGCGTGCCAAAAACCAGGCGGTCAGCTCAGCCTCGTCGAGCGGCTGGCCGCTGCGGGTCACCACAAACGCGACCACCGACTCGCCCCATTGCGCATCCGCCTCGCCCACCACGCACACTTCAAACACTTCGGGGTGCTGGGCCAGCACTTCCTCGACCTCACGCGGGTACACGTTGCTGCCGCCACTGATGATCACGTCCTTGGAACGGTCCGTGAGCGTGAGGTAACCAGCCGCATCGACAAAGCCGATATCGCCAGTCAGCAGCCAACCGTCGACCAGGGTTTGGCGGGTGGCCTCAGGGTTGCGCCAATAGCCTTGCATGACCGTGGCACCCCGCACGGCAATTTCGCCACGCTCGCCGGTCGGCACCGGCTGGTGTTGCGCATTGAGAATCTGGATCTCGACACAGGCTTGCGCATGCCCGACCGACGCCGCCAGGCTGTCCCAATCCGGGCGTTGGCGGTCGGCAATCACCGCGCGGGGCAGCACGCTGATGGTCATCGGGCTCTCGCCCTGGCCGTAGATCTGCACCAGCCGCGGGCCAAAGCTGTCGACGGCTTCACGCAGGTCGGCCAGGTACATCGGCCCGCCGCCGTAGACGATCGTCTTGATGCCTTCGCCGTGGTACCCCTGACGCCGCGCCTGCTCGACCATGCGCTTGACCATGGTCGGCGCAGCGAACAGCGACACCTTGCCCAACTGCGCCGCCAGGCCGAACAGCTCGGCCGCCTCGAAGCCGTGGGACGCCGGCACCACATGCCGTGCGCCGCAGCGCACATGAATGAAATTGTAGAGCCCGGCGCCATGGGACATCGGCGCCGCATACAGTGCCGCGTCGTCGGCACTGACCGGGTCGACATCCGTGGCGTAGCACAGCGACATGGCGATCAGGTTGCCATGGGACAACATCACGCCCTTGGAACGCCCGGTGGTACCGGAGGTGTAGAACAGCCAGGCGAGGTCCTGGTCCTGGCGCGATACCGGCTGCGCCAGGGTCGGCCAGCCACGGGTCGGTGGCAGTACGTGACCGTCGAGTTCCTTGCAGCGCGCGGGCAAATCCCGCGACGAGAATACCCGGCCGCCGTCGGTAAAGATCAGGCGCGCCTCGGCATCAGCGGCGATCCACGCCGCCTCCGCCGGATGCAACTTGGCATTGATCGGCACGGCTACCGCGCCCATCCACCAGATCGCGTAGAGCAGTTCCAGGTAGTCGCAGCTGTTCTTCATCAGCACCGCGACGGTATCGCCCGGCACCAGGCCGTGCTGGTCCACCAGGCAGGCGGCACGCTGGCGCACATGGGCGGCGAAGGTGGCGTAGTCGGCCACTTGCCGGGCGCCCTCGAACAGCGCCGGGCGCTGCGGATGGCGGCGTTGGGTGTCGTGTAGCCAATGGGCGATGTTCATGGTTCAGCTGCGCCGCGCGTGCAGGACCGAGGCGTAGTTGGCCACCGCCATGCCGCCCATGTTGAACACCAGGCCGAACTCGGGGTTGGGCACCGCCAGGCCAATCGGCTCACCGGTCAGTTGTCGAAACGCCAAGGCATGCATAGATACACCGGTCGCCCCCACCGGATGGCCCTTGGCCTTGAGCCCGCCGGAAAGGTTCACCGGCAGCCGCCCGCCCGCACGCACCACGCCGCTGTCGAGCACACGGTGGCCCTCGCCTTTGGGCGCCAGGCCCATGGCTTCGTAGATCAGCAGTTCGGCGATGGTAAAGCAGTCGTGCACCTCGGCGAAGCTCAGGTCGGCCAGGGTGATGTTGGCCCCGCGCAACGCCGAGTGGATCGCCCGTTGCGGGCCTTCGAAGGCGAGGATGTCGCGCCGGGCGATGGGCAGCGTGTCGTTGACCTGGGTCAGCGCACGAATCTGTACATCGCGGCGAAACGCCCGCGCACGCTTGGGCGACGCCAGGATAATCGCGGCGGCGCCGTCGCTGATCAGCGAGCAATCGGTCAGGCGCAGGGACTCGGCCACGAACGGGTTGCTTTGGGACACATTGTTGCAGTGCTCGAAATCCATCACCCGATGCATCTGCGCCAACGGGTTGGCCATGGCATTGGTGTGGTTCTTGGTGGCGATGGCGGCCATCGAGCCCAGCGGGCAATGGTAGCGCTCGGCGTATTGCCGGGCGGCGCGGCCGAACAATTGCGGGAAACTCAGGCCGGCTTCGGCCGGGTCGTTCTGATAACCGGCACCGGCCAGGGCCTGGGTGACGGCGGCCGTCGAGGTATGGGTCATCTTCTCGGCGCCCACCACCAGTACCAGCTCGGCGCTGCCGGAGAGGATCGCATTGACCCCGGCCTGGATCGCCGCCGAACCGGATGCACAGGCGTTTTCGCAACGGGTCGCCGGTTTGAAGCGCAGCCCCGGGTCGGCCTGCAACAGCAACGAGGCGGCAAAGCCGTCGGGCACCAGCCCTGAATTGAAGTGGCCGAGAAACAGCGCGTCAATCTCTGCCGCATCAATGGCCGCGTCCATCAGGGCTTCGCGGGTGACCTCTACGATCAGGTCCTCAAGGGTGGTGCCATCCAGGCGACCAAAACGCGAATGACCAGCGGCAACTATGGAGACGCAATCAGCAGGCATATTCAATTTCTTCTGGTGTGGGTGTAAACATTCCCTACAATGAACCACCCTGGATCGCTCGCCAATTCGTGTAACTACTTACATGGATAAGTAGTAACCGCAGCGATATACAACGAGGCAGGACGCCCAATGACTGTGTTTGAACCGCTCTTCGAAGATATCGAGCGCCTGGCGTTCCAGCTGTCGCCTGCGCCACAGATCGTTACCCGCCATCGCGTGATGGTCGACTGCAACGAAGCATTCCTGAAGCTGTTCGGCTACACCCGCGATGCCTTGGTCAACCAGTTGACCCTGCTGATTTACCCGTCCCAGGCCGATTACCACGCCATCGGCAAGCGCAGCCATGACTGGTTGCTCGACAGTGAAAACGGCTTCTACTCCGATGAACGCTTCATGCAGCACAAAAGCGGCGAAGTGTTCTGGGCCCGGTCCCATGGCTACACCCTCACCCCCAAAGACCCGTTCAAGCTGATGATCTGGCACTTCGAACGCCTGGACCGCCCTCACACCGGCACCGGCGATCTCACGCCACGAGAGCGGGAAATCGCCATGCTGATCGTCAACGGCCTCAAGTCCAAGGAAATCGCCCTGCGCCTGGGGATTTCCCACCGCACGGTAGAGGTGCACCGGGCACGGCTGATGAAAAAACTGGAGGTGAAGAACATCGTGGAGCTGGTGTCGAAGATGATTTTCGTCGGTGGCCGCAGCTGGTTATAGCCAACCATTACAAACCCCGGTCCCGCGCTGGCTACGCTGAACACTGCTCAAGAGGAGCTTCCCACGCAGCGATGTTTAAAGGACTAATACCATGGCGCACTCTGATCGTTCTTCACCTGCCACTCTCCCGCGTAAAACCCCACCGCCCGTCGAGGGCAGCGGCTCCAACCTGCTCACTCTGGACAACGCCGGCCCCGTGCAAATGGGCTTCTGGGTGCCCAACCGCATATGGGCAACCGCCAATTACCTGGTGCCCCTGCGCAACTATATCGCCGCGATGAAAAAGCCGGCACCCTGGCGCCCATGCAGCCGCAACTGGTGGCCTTCAAGCAATGGGTGACCAGCCACAGCGTGTACCGCATGTGGGTGATGTCGATGATCGAGCAGGCCAACGCCTTCGTGATGACCCTGCCCCCCCATACCCGCGACCAGATCAAGACCGAGGATGGTGACGCGGTGTGGATCGAGGGCTACGACAGTTTCTTCGAGATCCTCAACGAGATCGTCAGCACCTCGTCGTCCTTCAACGACACCGCTCAGGTGGGCACGCCCATGAATGGCTTCCTGGCGATCTCCATGGCCACCGAAGCCGGCGTTGCGCTGTTTCATGACGCCACCTTCAACCAGCAGTTCAAGCAGGTGCTCGACACTTGGAACGCCTACCTCAAGAGCCCGCAGTCGCTGGACAAACTTGACATCAACAACCCCGAGAAACCGGGCTCCTGGATCTCCAAGGCCGCCTGGAAAGCCGGGGTATGGGACCAGATGGAGTGCGACCCGAAAAAACCCGGCTACGGCTTCGATTCGTGGAACGCGTTTTTCATCCGCAAGTTCGTGCCCGGCGCGCGGCCGTTCCAGGGCGATGCCAAGACCCAAGTCAATATCGGCTGCGAGACCACGCCGTGGGAGTATCAGAAGGATATCGCCCTTGAAAGCGACTTCTGGATCAAGGACGTCAACTACTCGCTGCTGGACCTGTTCGCCGGCCAATCCACGTTGGCGAAGCTGTTTGAAGGCGGCCAGCTTTACCAGGGCTTCCTGTCGGCCACCCACTACCATCGCTGGAACGCACCACTGGACGGCACCCTCGTGCGTTCATGGGTACAGCCCGGGACTTACTTCGCCCAACGCCCGGCCCAGAAGGAAGGCCCGGGCACCTGGGAAGGCACCGAGTCACAACCCTACCTGGGCCACGTGGCGGCACGCGCGATCTTTATTTTCGAGCACCCCGCCTGCGGGTACGTGGCGTTGATCTGCATCGGCATGGTGGAGGTGTCGACCTGCATCATTGAACCGGCGTTTATCGTCGACGAAGGTGCCAGGCCGGTCACGATCAAGCGCGGTACGGAAATCGGTCACTTCGAGTTCGGCGGCTCGACCCACGTGATGGTGTTCCAACGCGACCGCGTGCGCCTGGAAGAATGGGCGGTCAAGGCCGTGGAGCATCGCCAGGCGCCCAAACCAACGCCTATGGGCAGTGTGATCGCGACGGCGCTGGTCCCGCGCAAACCCAAGGGGTCGGCGCCGAGCCACTAGGGGCAGACCACTACTACCTTGAATGGGGGTCTGACCCCGCGTGATGAGACTCTTTGTAGGAGCGAGCTTGCTCGCGAAAAACTCACAGACGCCGCGTTCATTCAGGCAACACGCCGTTATCGTTGACGTTTTTCGCGAGCAAGCTCGCTCCTACAGACGGCGATTTGCACTTCCGGTTTGTACCGCGGCTCACGCTGCCCTGCTCAGCCGGTTTTACACGTCAACCAAGCGCTCCAGAACAGGCTGCTGAAAAAACGCGTCGCATCCCCGAACCCCGCCTCATGCAACAGCTTTTGAACCGCCGCTTCAGAATGCGGAGGGTCAGCGCCTTGAAGAATTTTCCCAAGCTTGGCTTTCACTTCATCCGGGCCGGCGCCGTGCTGCCGCCAGCGTTGCCCCCAGGCAGCCAGGAGTAACGGCTGGCTGGCATAGGCATATTGATTGCCCGCCACAATCAACGGAGCCCCCGGTTTCAGACGCGCCCGAATGGCTCGCAGGATGTGTCCCTTGGCCTCGTCCCCATCGAGATGATGGAGTACACCGATCAAGGTGGCGGCGTCGTAAGACTCATCCGGCGCCAGTGCTTCAACGTGTCCAAGCACCAGTTCGGTTCTTTCGAGCAGGTCATTGGCGACCAACTGCTGCTTCGCGGTTTCAAGCATCGATTCGGAGGGGTCGACGGCGGTGAAGCGCCAACCTGGCTCAAGCCTGGCCATCGCGATAATCTCCTGCGCCGTACCGCCCGCACCGACTGCCAGGACTTTTGCCGAGTCCCGGCTGCCGAGGCTTGCCGCAAGCATGCACGCCGCCAGATCCTGACAGGCGTCATAACCGGCCAGCGCGATGCGGCTCTGGCGTCCGTACTCGTTGGCACGGGTGTTATCGAACTTTTCAACTGAGTTGGGCGATGATGAGTTCAAGGGAGTTCTCCATGTCCTTGAATCAACATAGGTCATGTGTGGCGATAATAAAAATTCATTAATTTCATGGATTGCATTCTTGCAAAGAATAACGCCGCCCCATCAATGCCAGAGCTCAAGATTGTTCATTCAACATCACGAGCACCCGGAAAATATAAGCTTGGGCCTGCGCTTACATCCGGTGATGTTCCAGCAAGAAGTCCACGAACAATCGCACCCGCGCCGGCATAGCCGCCCCGCCGACGAACACCGCATGAATCGGTTCCTGGTCCCCGGGGTTCCAGGCTTCCAACAGCGGAACCAGTTCGCCGCGCTGCAGATCCCCTCTCACGGTGAACTCGCCGATACGTGCAATGCCGGCACCGACTCGCGCAAGTTGTGCCAGCGCTTCACCACTGCTGCATTCGATGTTGCCGCTGACCTTCAGGGAAAACTCTTTTCCATCGCGGATGAACGGCCAGTTGGGTTCGGCACGCCGGAAGTTGAAGCGCAGGCAGTTGTGCTGTAGCAGGTCCTCCGGTTCCTGGGGGATACCGTGGCGCTGCAGATACTCGGGCGATGCCACCACTACCTGGCCGGTGTCGCCGATCCTGCGCGCGGTCAGCGGGCTGTCGGGCAGATGGCCAAAGCGGACCGCGACGTCGGCCTGTCCGCCGAGAATGTCGACCACTTCGTCGCCGAGGGTGAGGTCGACGACAATGTTCGGGTAACGGGCGCTGAATGCTGCGACCAAAGGAACGATGGCCAGCCGTCCATGGCCAAGAGCGGCACTGACTCGCAATCGCCCCCTGGGAACGCCTTGGTCGGCGATGGCTTCTTCGACTTCGTCCATGTCGGCCAGGATACGCCGGGCACCGCGCAGGAACGCTTCGCCCTCGGCAGTGAAGGTGATCGCTCGGGTGGTGCGCAACAGCAGGCGGGTGCCAAGACGTTGCTCGGTACGCGCGATGATCCGACTGACTGCCGAGGGTGTCAGGCCCAGTGCACGTGCGGCGGCCGACAGGCTGCCTTCCTGCGCCACGGTGGTGAACACGCTCATTTCACCTGACCTACCGTTGAAGTCCACTTGTGCCTCCTGCGCAAAGGTGATTACCAAAAATGCCAACTACCGCCTAAAAAGACTGGATCGTAGCATTAGCGGCACAGATAAGGAGCCTTCCATGCATATCAATCCACCACTTGTCGCGCTCGCCATCGGTGCCTTCGGCATCGGCGTAACAGAATTCGCCCCCATGGGCATGTTGCCGGGTATCGCTGCGGATCTGGGCGTTTCCATTCCTGCCGCCGGTTTGCTGGTCAGTGCTTATGCGTTGGGCGTATTGCTCGGCGCACCTCTGATGACCCTGACCACCGGCAGGATTCCCCGGCGCTATCTACTGATCGGGCTCATGGCAATCTTCACCCTGGGTAATCTGATGTCAGCCCTGGCCACCGATTACTACAGCCTCATGATCGCCAGGGTGGTGACCTCACTGAACCATGGTGCATTTTTTGGCGTTGGCTCCATCGTCGCCGCCAGCGTGGTCGTTCCGGAGAAACGTGCCGGGGCGGTTGCGGCGATGTTCATGGGCCTGACCCTGGCGACCATCGGTGGTGTGCCGATGGCCACCTGGTTTGGTGAACTGTTCGGTTGGCGCACCGCTTTCTGGGGAATTACCGGCCTCGGCGTGGTGACCATGGCCGCGTTGTGGTTCGCCCTGCCTAACCTGAAGACGCCGCAAAACGGCGGTGTAATGGCCGAAATTCGGGTACTGGGGCGTGGTCCGGTGCTGGGCGCGTTGGCCCTGACCGTAGTCGGATCCAGCGCAATGTTTACCGTCTTCACCTACATCGCGCCGATCCTCAGCAGCGAGACCCATGGTTCCACCGCCTACATCACTGCCATGCTGATGCTTTTTGGCGTGGGGTTGACGCTGGGCAATCTGTGGGGCGGCAAGGCCGCGGACCGCTCGATAGATCGCACCTTGATCGTCTCGCTCAGCGTTCTGATTCTCGTCTTGCTGGCGTTTACCCTGCTGATGCGTTGGCCGGTGCCGGCTGCTCTGGCCATCCTGGTATGGGGTATCGCCAGTTTCGCCCTGGTGCCGCCGCTACAGATGCGCGTCATGGAAGCAGCGAAGGACGCGCCCAACCTGGCCTCTGCGGTGAACATTGGCGCCTTTAATTTTGGCAACGCGATTGGCGCGGCGCTGGGCGGAGCTGTGATCAACGCGGGTCTGGGTTACCCGGCGATTGCCCTGGCCGGAGCGGCGATGGCTGCCCTGGGGTTGCTGATGGTGTTGGCGTATGCCTGGCGTTCCAGAACGATGGAAGCAGCAGTGGTGTGACGAAGATGAGGGGGAACTGCTCCCGATAGCGGGGCATCAGTCATAAATATGCTGACCGACAGGCCGCCGTCGGGAGCAAGCACCCTCCCACAAATTGTGTGCAGGCAAGCCAACCCTCATTCCACTTGTGCCGCATAGTGACCTGCATTATCAAGCGCTGGCGCCCTGCACACCGCATAACCCTGTGGGAGGGGGCTTGCTCCCGATAGTGGGGCACCAGTCACAAATAAGCTGACTGACACGCCGCTATCGGGAGCAAGCACCACAAGTCTGGACGTTCTGTTATAAACAGCCCTCTCAAATCACGGACGACGACCATGCAGATACGCGAGATGACTCACGACGACTTACCCGGCGCCAACGCCCTGTGCCTGGAGGCGTTCATGCTCGCGGTTGCGCCCTCGCTGTCGGCGCAGGGCGTGGAAACCTTCGTCAAGGTGGCCGCACAGCAGGCGTTTGCCGAACGAATGGTGGGTGACAACCTGATGCTGGTTTGTGTCGCAGAGGGACGCTTGACGGGGCTGATCGAGCTCAAGGAAGGGCGACATGTGACGATGCTGTTCGTTACACCGGGCTCGCAGCGCCGTGGCGTTGGCAGGCGCCTCGTGAACGCGGCGCTGGAGCAGGCCAGGACCAATGTGGTGACGGTGAGGGCGTCGTTGTCCTCGGTGGCCGCTTATGAACGTTACGGTTTTACGTTGGCGGGGGACGTTGGCGAGTTTGCCGGGCTGGTCTATCAGCCGATGGAAAAGCAGCTGACTGCTTGAGAGCCTGCTTTCAGTACCAGTAGCTGCCGCTAACGACCCAAAAAGGGACGGATTTATTTTCCGCCTCAGCGTTGCGAAGCCTTGGCTCGACGACGCCAATGCCGCACTACCGCCGTGAGGGCGACGAGTGCCAACACCCCGAGAAAGATCGGCAGGCGATACGGCTTCAAATCACCCAGCAAATGCTGTAACGCCTCGCCGGCCCAATATCCGGCGCCGACGAACAGGGTTGCCCAGATCGCCGCACTCAGCACATTGATCAGCGCGAAACGCCAGGGGGCCAGACCGCTTGCGCCTATCACCATGGGGCCTACAAGGCGCATTCCGTAGAGAAAGCGTACGGCGAATACAGACGTCATGGGGTGGCGGTGGATCAGGCCCTCGACCCGTTCGATTGCAGAGCGATGTCGCTTGAGTTTCGGCAGCAAGCGCTCACCGGAATAACGCCCGGTCCAGAACAGCAACTGATCACCCAATAGGCCGCCCAGCGTGGCCCAACCGATCACATGCAGCGTTTGCAAGGTGCCCTGATGGGCTGCCATTCCACCGAGGATCAGAACGGTTTCGCCTTCCAGCAGGCAGCCGATAAAAATGACCCAGTAGCCGTAGACGGCTATCAGCGCATTGAGGTCTAGATGTTCGAGCATGCGATCTCTCTTGCGGAATGCGAGCGCGTCCGGTTGTTCATAGATATTTAGCTACGTTAGTTCGGCGGCAATCACAGCAAGTTCCCTTACCTACAGTTGAAACGATTTCTGCATCGCGCGCGCCAGCATTTGCCGGTTTCATCCCCACGAGATGCCGGACTGCGCGTGAATACAACGTCAGCAGGGTGAGGCTCATCGCAAGGTCACTCCAGTCCATGTCTCACCCCCGCACCAAAATGAACGATGAGGTTGCAACAATGACTATCTCGCGAAAATCCCCCGAGCCTCAAACCTTGAGGCCATTAACCGCAGCAGGGGCTTGAACGTGAACCTCTGTTTTTTCAATCTTATGCAGAGGGCCTGCGCTAACGCTCCAGAGCAATGGCATCAGCTCCAGTAGCAATGCGCATCGGTGAGGTGGGGTCGTTCGCTGCACGCCATATCGCTTCGGTGACGTCTTGGGCCTCAGTGACGACAGTGGATTGCGACCACTCGGTAAACACCCGCTGCGCCAGATCGGAGTAAGCCTCTGGGATGCTTCCTTGCATTCGTGGTTGCGCATTTTTACCGAAGTCTGTCGTAGGAGCACGCCCCGGCAGCACCAGGCTCATCCGAACATTGAACGGTTCAAGCTCCAGCGCCAGAGACTCGGTGAAGGCATTCACCGCAGCCTTGCTGGCGGTATAGACACTTAGCAGGGGTAACGACTTCATCGTGACGCTTGAGGTGACATTGACCACAACCCCGGACTTACGTTGCCGAAACTGCGGTAGCACCGCTTGAGTCATCGCCATGGTGCCAAAGGTGTTGGTTTCAAAAATGCCACGAATCGCTTGCATCGAGATGCCTTCAAGGGCCCCGAGCAAACCGATGCCGGCATTGTTGACCAGCACATCAATGGGGCCGGCAGCCTTTACGACCTGTTGAATGCTGTCGGGGTCTGTGACGTCCAGGGGCAGCACGCGCAAATGCTCGGAGGCGTCCAAGAGTTTTTCGTTCGGGTTGCGCATCGTCGCAATGACCTTCCAGTCACGCTCGAGGAAATATTGCGCAGTGGCCAGACCAAAGCCGGAGGAGCAGCCGGTAATCAGCACAGTCTTCATGGAAGTTTCCATTCGTTGATTGACAGGACTGCAACGATAGGCTGTCGTGGTCGGACTTAATATCATCGCCAGTCCGCGAATCTTTCGCAGGAGTCCGAGATGTTCGACCCGCTCACCGAAGTCGTCACCCTGCTGCAACCCGGTGCCTCGCTATCCAAGGTCGTCACCGGTGCCGGCGCCTGGCGCGTTCGACGCTCGGTGTACGGGCAACCCTTTTACTGCGCGATTCTCGAAGGGGGTTGCAGGCTTTCAGTGGCCGGGAATCCGGCCCTGAGTTTGCAAGCCGGTGACTTCGTGCTGATCCCGGCCGCCTACGACTTCACGATGATGAGTGTCGAGCCGCTGGCCGCCGAAGACGCCGATACCGTGCCTGTAGAGTTACGGCCGCGGCACATCCTGGTGGGTACACCCGATATTGCGGCCGACGTTCAATTACTGGTAGGCCACTGCACCTTCGGCTCGCCGGACGCTGAGTTACTGATAACCCTGCTGCCCCAACTGATCCATGTTCGCGGCGAACGCCGACTGACCGTGCTGGTGGAACTGCTCACCGAGGAAGCGCGTGGGCAGCGCCCGGGGCGGGATGTCATCCTGGCACACCTGCTTGAAGTGCTGTTCATCGAAGCCCTGCGGTCTACCGCCACCGAAACCGCACCCGCCGGCCTGTTGCGCGGGCTCGCGGACGAACGTCTGGCGGTGGCAATACGCCGAATTCATGAGCGCCCGAACCAGCCATGGACAGTGGTGCAACTGGCCCGAGAAGCGGCCCTCTCCCGCTCCACCTTCTTCGAGCGCTTCAAACAAGCGATGGGCATGGCCCCCATGACCTATCTGCTGACGTGGCGAATGGCCCTGGCCAAAAACCTGCTGCGTACACGAGACGACAGCATTGCCGAAATCGCGCAACGGGTCGGCTACAGCTCCGTGAGCGCCTTCAGTGTTGCCTTTACACGCTATACGGGCATTACGCCTGGACGCTATTGGCAAGCAGTCATCGCTGAATGATCCCCGGAAACAATAGTGGTCTGGCAGCTGTTTCTCGTCACGGCCAGGACACGGGGGATCGGCTTACGCAATTTCGGACTTTCACAAAAATTTTGCTCAACTACGCTGTGTTCATCTGAATCCGTTTTCCCCATGGATGGCCTCAATATGCACCTTGATAGGCCGATAGGATTGGTATCACTCAAGAGGCGGTTTCCCATGTTCAACAACAAGTTCAAGAAGCAGCTTGAAGCGCAGGCAAGCGAGCTGTCGGAGCTGCGCCAACTGCGCGATGGTTTGAACCGTGAAATGCTGAGGCTAAGTATCGATTCCACCTTCAAAATTACGGCCTGCAACGAAAACTTTGCCAATGCGTTGGGCTATACCCCGGACCGGCTGACAGGCCGCCCCATGGCCGAGATCGTGCCGCAGTACGTTTCCAAGCTGCCATGCTTTCATAACTTTCGCGCGGCAGTGGCCGCAGGCAAGTCCATCACCGATGAGTACCGGTACCTGCATGCCGATGGCTCGTTAGTGTGGATTCATGCCCATTGGCAGCCCATCACGGATGAGAGCGGCCAGTTGAGCCACATCACGTGCTACGCCACGAACATTACCTCCCGCGTAGAAAAAGCATCGGAAAACGCCTCTTTCATTGAGGCGTTGCTTCGCTCGACGGCGGTGATCGAGTTCGATCTTTCCGGGCATGTGCTGACGGCCAATGAGCGGTTTCTACAGGCGATGGGCTACAGCCTGGCACAAGCAAAAGGCAGCCATCACCGTATTTTCTGTAAACCAGAGGAAACTTCGTCCCAGGCCTACAAGGATTTCTGGTCAACGTTGAACCGGGGTGAATTTGTGGCCGGCCGGTTTGAACGTTTAGACAGTCACGGCCAAACCGTATGGTTGGAAGCCACCTACAACCCGGTTTACGACACCGAAGGCAACCTTTGCAAAGTGGTGAAATTTGCCACGGTGGTGACCGATCAGGTCGCCCGTGAAGAGGAAGTCAGCGGAGCGGCCCAGACCGCATTTGAAATATCTCAGCAAACGGATGTCAGCGCTCAACGCGGCGCAGTCGTGGTCAACGACACGATGCACACCATGCGTAAAATCGCCGTTGATATGCAGGCTGCGTCCGGGGGAGTCGAAGCGCTTGGCAAACAGTCACTGTTGATCAGCTCGATTATCCAGACGATCAGCAGCATCGCCCAGCAAACCAATCTTCTGGCGTTGAATGCTGCGATTGAAGCGGCTCGCGCAGGTGAGCAAGGGCGAGGTTTTGCGGTGGTGGCGGATGAAGTTCGCCAACTGGCTGGACGCACCAGCACGGCCACGGAAGAAATCGCCTCGGTCGTCTTGCAAAACCAGAAGCTGGTGGATGAGACCGTTGCGGAGATGGCAAACAGCAAGAATCAGGCTGAACAAGGTCTTGAACTGGCCACACAG
This sequence comes from Pseudomonas sp. R11F, assembly GCF_050312575.1. Lineage (NCBI taxonomy): Bacteria > Pseudomonadati > Pseudomonadota > Gammaproteobacteria > Pseudomonadales > Pseudomonadaceae > Pseudomonas > Pseudomonas sp. R11F. Next base: position 18,458 of record NZ_JBNPJU010000076.1, read on the forward strand.
GCAGGCCAGGTGATTGTTGAAATTCAGGATGGCGCCAAGCAAGTGGTCGATGCGGTGGGCCGGTTTGCGACGCAGTTGGCTTAGCGAGCGAGGTGGGCCGCAGGCGACCTCGCTCAGGCTGGGACGGCCCTTGGCCCACGAGGCCGGGTCGTTTCAGTCGAAGTTGAGCAAGTCCTTGAAAATCAGCTGGCCCCAGCTATTTCCACGCGGCCCAACATGCGGACGCCGGTGCACACCCCGCCCAAGCATTTAAATGCTCCCGACTTTACTCACCTGATCCAGGGCCGTCGGTCAAAGCGTAGACACGGTCCCCCCGTCGATACGGTACTCAGCCCCCGAGATCGAGGCGGCAAGCGGTGACGCCAGGAAGCTGATCAGATCGGCCACCTCTTGAGGCTTGGCTGGCCTGCCCAGTGGAATTCCGCCGATCGATCTCATGACAATGCGCTTGCCGCCTTCGTAATCTGTTCCAGCCTGGGCCGCCAGCCGCTCTGCCAGCCTTACGGACGCTTCGGTTTCAATCCACCCTGGCGCGACGCTCAGCACACGAACGCCTTTGGGCATGACCTCTTTTGCAAGGGACTTACTGTACGTGGTGAGGGCCGCCTTTGCGGCAGCATAGGCGGTGGTGGCTTCGGGCAGAGGCATCAGGCGCTGGATCGAGCTCACGTGAATGATCACACCTGAACCTTGGGCAAGCATGGCGGGCAAGAGGGCTCGATCAAGACGGACTGCGGGCATCAGATTCAAGTTCAGTTCCGCCAGCCAGTGTTCATCCGTGAGGGCAGCAAACCCGCCACCGGGGGTCTCTGAACCCCCGAGCACATTGATCACCACATCGACCCCGCCCCACTCCTTGTGAACTGCCTGTGCGAGGTGCGCCACGCCTGCGGACGTCGTCAGATCCGCCGGGATGTAAGTGACACCCTCCACCGCTTGTGCCGGCATGACGCGCGCTGATGTCGCCACGCGTGCACCGGCCTCCACCAGGCGTTGTACAACGGCGGCGCCAAGGCCCTTCGTGCCGCCGGTCACCACCGCCCGTAGCGCGTTAAGCCGAAGATCCAGGCTCATAGGGTAACCTCCAGGCTTGCAATCAGATTCTGCTCAAGACGGAACAAGAACTTGAGATCAATCGGGCTGCCTGAAAAATTGCCGGCCACGTGGCAGTGAACAGCAATCACATCCCCCATCCGTTCCATCAAGAAAGGCTCCGTAGTGCAGGTGTAAAGGGTTGATGCCTCGGCCTTCCATGCCGCGATGGCATCGCGGCCGGTGTGGGTCTGCCCCTTGTCTCTGACCACGCCCTGCAAGGTGAAACAGCGAGCGACGGCATCGGGGCCTTGGCTATCCGCGGCGAAATACGCGGCGATGGGATCTGGAAGAGTAAGCACTGACATGAGGGACTCCTTGATTGGGACGGCTCATAGGATGTGCCCTGGCGATCCTTTCAAGAATCCTCCAAAATCAGCATTGGCTATTTAGAGAACAATGCATAATGCGCGGATCAGAATTTGCTGAGCTAAAGGCCTTTGTCGCCATAGTGGAGCGTAAAAGCTTCGCAAGAGCCGCAGAGCACCTGGGCCTGTCGCCCTCTGCACTCAGCCAGACCATCCGACAGCTCGAAGACCGTATCGGCGCACGCCTGCTGAACCGCACGACTCGAAGCGTCGCGCCCTCGGCGAGTGGCGAGCAACTCTACTCGCGCATAGCCCCGATGTTTCGAGAGATCGCCGCAGCCGTGGCCCAAGCCAGCGAGACCACAGGTCAGATGAGTGGCACGTTGCGCATCAACACGCTCGGGATCGCAGCAAGGACCATCATTGCCCCCAGGCTGTCACGCTTCCAGCATGCACACCCTGATGTGGTACTCGATATCGTGGTTGACGATACGCTGACAGACATCGTCGCCGGCCGCTTTGACGCGGGTATCCGCGTAGGTGGGCAACTTGAAAAAGACATGGTTGCCGTTCGGCTCACCCCCGACTTGAAGATGATGGCCGTGGCGTCCCCCGATTATCTCGCGCATCGAGGCACACCCCACTCCCCCGTCGACTTGCACGAACATGCGTGCATCAACTGGCGGCTTCAGTCGGACGGCAAACCCTATCGCTGGGAGTTCAAGAAACGAGGGCAGTTGTTCGAAATCGCGGTGGATGGCCCTGTTGTCACCAATCACCCTGATATCGGCGTTGCAGCGGCGCTGCAAGGCCTCGGCATCGCCTACCATTTTGAGCAAGACGGCGTGGGTGAACTCCTGGCCCAAGGAAAGCTGGTTCAGGTGCTTGCAGACTGGTCGATCACACGTCCGGGACTGTTTCTCTACTACTCGAACAGGCGGCACAGACCGGCTGCCCTCGGTGCATTCATTGACTGCCTGTTGGATCGCGAGCCGTTCGATCAAACGCCGCCGAGGTCTGCTGACAGACTCTGAGGCCCAGGGTCACGCGACGTCATCAAGCCGATAAAAGAAATCGCCAGGGCCAAGCCAATGGTGGTGGTGACTTCGGTACGGTGCTCCGGGGTGAACATCATCACCGCCAGCGCTGCGCAGATGAACACAATGACCAGCCACGTCAGCCATGGAAACAGCCACATACGGAACGTCAGCTCGACGTTGCGCTGGCGTAATAGACGGCGCATACGCAACTGCGAGACCGCAATCGCCAGGTACACCAGCAAGGCAATCGCGCCGGAACTGGCCAGCAGGAACTCGAACAGTCCGGCAGGCATGAAGTAGCTCCACACAGTGATCGACGCACCGAGCACGGTACTGGCAATCACCGCTGCACGCGGCACGCCTGCCGCAGAGGTCGCCTTCAGGGCCTTGGGCGCATCGCCGCGACGCCCCAGCGAGTACAACATGCGCGAGGCGATGTAGATCGAGGAGTTCATGCAACTGGCCACGGCAATCAGCACGACGACGTCGACCATGAACTTGGCATGGGGGATGTTCATGATTTCCAGGGCGCGCTGATAAGAACCTACCGAGGCCAGCAGCGGGTCATTCCAGGGCACTACGGAGATGACCACAAAGATCGAGAGCAGGTAAAACACGCCGATACGCCAGATCACCGAGCGCGTAGCCTTGGCGATATTCTGCGCCGGGTTATTCGATTCGGCTGCCGCGATGGTCACCGCTTCAGTGCCGATAAAGCTGAACATGATAGTGATGAAAGCGCCGACCACCGCCGACAGGCCGTTGGGCGCAAACCCGCCGTGCTCAGCCATCAGGCCGCTCAGCCCACTGACCTCGTGATCGGGCACCCAGCCCATCAACACCGCAAAGCCGACACCGATGAAGCCGATGATCGCCACCACCTTGGCCATGGCGAACCAGAACTCGAACTCACCATACTTGGACACGCTGAACAGGTTGGTCACCACCAGCGCAATGATCGAACCCAACGCGAACAACCAGGCATCGACCTGCGCAAACCATTGGTTCAACACATGCCCGGCCGCCAACGCTTCGATAGGAATCACCAGCACCCAGAACCACCAGTAAAGCCAGCCAATGGTGAAGCCAGCCCAGCGCCCGATGGCTTGGTCGGCATAGGTGGAGAACGACCCGGTGTCCGGATTGGCCACCGCCATTTCGCCGAGCATGCGCATGACCAGCACCACGAGCAGCCCCGAGAAGAGATAAGCCAGCAGCACCGCCGGGCCCGCCGCCGCAATGGCATGGCCGGACCCCACAAACAAACCGGCGCCGATGATTCCGGCGATGGACAACATGGTGACATGACGAGGCTTGAAGCCCTGCGCCAATTGGCTACTCGAATCCATTGAGTTCGGGCTGATCATTGGTTTTTTTATTCTCTGCTGATCGACATTTGGCGAGTGGAGTCAGTTAACGATGACTATCGCGGCCTGGTGAGCTTCCCGAAAAAGAGGCCCGTACAACCGCCGCAGTTCTTATCGGACCCATCGTCATGATGTGGTCGGTTTGGTGGAAAGACACTTCACAGTACTTGGCCCATGCGCTGACTGAGTAGCCTGATTGCGCCATGGTCATGTCTGATATCGACACGTCAGGAGGGTTTGTTCGCGGTGGGAACCGGCGGGTCACAAGAGACTGAGGATAATTATATTGGCTTGTTGAGTGTTCTTTTAACGAGGGTGATCGCTGAGAGTCCGCTGTTTACCGATTTCAACCTTCTGATGGTTGGGAGGGATTGGTCAAAAGCGGATGCTCATGAATGGCGACTTTCGGCCAAAAGCGGACGCTTACGTAGGGGGCAATCAACCCAGACTCAACCATAGACACACTACCAACGACTTCGTAACATCCGTGCAGATCTTTTCGCTTTTTGTCCGCTGCCCGCGTCGCGTTTCTAACGCTGGACTCAACTGGCTCAAGGGGGCTACGCATGGACCTGGAATTTTATACGCCACATGTGTTGCCATACCTATAGTAATGTGGCAATCACACTAGCTTTTCTGGAACTAACGAATTATGGGAAGAGACGTTACCCTGTACCCCAAGAAGGCATCTCGGAAAGAGCTTGGTGAATACCTAGAAAACCTTGGCTTTGTGAGGTGCGGCCACTTTTGGGATTGGCCCAAGGGGACACTGAATTATTCATGGTTCGATAGCCAAGATTTTAAGTCTATCGATGGTGTTTCGGCTGACATCTATCCTATATCAACAGAAGAGGAAAAAATCACTGAAAACGGCTGGGCATTACATGTGCGAAACCTATACAGTGCAAGCTGGCACGATGTCGCAATGCTAAACGAAGTTCTCAGAGGCGCGAGAAAAAGGTTTGGCGGAACAATAAAGGGCGACTACGGCACCAATAAATATGCGCCATTATGGGAGGATAAAAGTACTCCAATAAGCAGAGGAATATCCGGAATATATCAACATATCACCCAGCAAATATCATCAGTTAAATATGCGCTCCCTCCTCCATCGATAACCCCACTCAAAAAAACCGGCAATAAAATTGACGAATTCAATGAGCTCGCAAACAGCATGGATCCTAGCCGGATAATTTATAACGGGTTAGTACCATTCGCAGTTGCAATGTTTGAATACTTTTTCTCGCAAGCATTTCAAATCTTAATTACTTACGACAAACACGCCTTAGAAAAAAGAGAAACGCACAAGGCAAAAATTGATTTCACTACAGCGCTAAACGTACATAGAAACAAACAAAGCATTGAAAGTATAATAGCGGAAAGCTACACATTTCAAAATCTTGAGCAGCTGAACAAAGCATACAAAGACTGGCTAAACATTGACGTAAGAAATATCTTATTCAAGAAGAAACGTATCGGACAATCAATAATATTTCTCGAGAATAGAATCTCAGAAATAATCCAGTATCGCCACGGCATTGTCCACCACTTTGCAATAGACAGGAGCCTAACCAAAGAGGCGTACACCCATATCCTTGATGCAATCTCATTAGCCATCGAAGAATTCATCTCTTACATGGAAAACAAGTACAATATAAAAATTGAGAAAACGTGACACGGCATATTAAATTGATCATTGGTCGTTTGTTAGCTTAATCGTTATTGTCCGCTTTGGGTCGCCCTCTGCCTGTCACGACGGACGGGAGTCGGCCAAAAGTAGTCACTTTGTTTCTCCTCGAAAGGATAGTAATTCAGACAGCGGCAGGACTGAAAAAACTGTACGCTGTTAGTTCAGAGGATATTGCGAAATACTCATTTAAGGGTCGGTGGTGTGTGGTGTTATTTCCCGCTAAATTTTAGCCCTTAGACTCTAATTTGTATTGGGTGTCGCAATATTCATTTCCTACGAAACTTTTCCTTGTAATGAATATAAACCGGCAGCATGACATCATAAAGCTCATGAAGCCGTGTTTCTATTCCGTTCAGGTAACTGGTTAGTTCTTCCTGCTTAGAGTTAAGGTAGTTCTTGATCACCGCACGCAGCACTTCTTCATTTACAACCCCCTTTCTACCTACTGTCTTAGCCAAGTGGTCTGCGCTGATGATTAAGGATAACTGATCGAACTGCTCCTCAGTGAAGCGATCATGGTGAATTACCCTATTTCTTATAGTTTTGAACTCGCTACACGCCTTACTAAATGCCTTGAGAGGTTTATCCAAACCATATCGTACAACATTTTCGTTCGTGACAATCAGCGGATGATGGATGTACTGATTGTCAACCCCCAGATCTAAAATATTATTGGTGAGAATTAGCGCCCGATCATATATTGATTGAACTCTAATGATGCCATTCTCTACCATCATCTCTATTAAAGCGCTTCTAGACCGTTCTTCCGTAGAAATAGAGTCAAGGTACTTGGTATTCAATAGCTCCAGCGACAACCGAGCTTTGTCCATTGAGCCGCTTAAATGGCTTAGAGCTTTTCCGCAACGGACGATGTAAAACTCGAGATCATTGTCAGTATGAACCTCTACACCATTACCTTTTGCTTCTGCTTTAAAAACTGGACTTTCCTCGTCGAGAAGAATTTCCTTTTCGATTGGATGCATCTTTGACTCCTTGATGAATAACGCGCCGGGGGGTGGACAGCTACAATTTTTCCTATTTTTCAGCGCAAACTGGCTACGCACTAACGGCATCATTGAGCATTTGCACCAAGGCCTCTTTTGCTGCGTCTCGCTGCTCCCTAAAATGCTTACGATACGCGTCAGGCCTCGAACCTTTTTTAGCGTCAGTAGGCCAATTTTCGGTTTGAAGCGCTTACACCGCCTCTCGGTAAGCATTCAGGTGTCTTAATTCACTGATCGACAGAGTAATGGTCAGAGGGGCGTTCAGAAGTGGTGTAGCGACTTGGTTGTTTAATTCTTTGCTCATGACTAGGTCCTTCATTCCTTTGATTGACGGTGGTTTAGGCGCTGCATCTACCAGCACCGCTCGCGCGACTTATCGTTTAATTGTCGCTTGCCAGTAGATCGAGCTCGATTCTTTGAGAGCTGCGGCGGGGCCTTCTGAACAGGGTAACAGCAAGCCGTCGTGGAGTTATAGGAATATTGGTTCAGAAATGCAGTCGTCATCTTCCAGAATTCACTACCATGTCGACAACAATCCGAAACTGAACGGCCGCTTCTGACCGTCTATGATTGTCTGCTTTTGGCTGATAGAAGCCCCCCATGACAGGTCGCTAGGCCTCGCTTGATAGCCAATTCGATAAAAGGTGCGGGGAGGGATAAAGCGATATCACCTTGAGAGATCAAGCACATGGACATCAATTAGGCCGTGAAGCTCTGGGGGCATGGTTGTCGATATTGCGCTGCAAAGCTCCTCGGGAGTCGTATACCCATGGTTAGTTTTACCGGCTACTTTGACGTCTGCCCCGAACCATAAAACCAGGTAAATACCTTGCGAGGCCGCATCCGGGTGGACAGCGTACAGATCGTTCAACTGGTTAGCCGCGGCGGTGAAGAGCTTCGGGTGCCACTGTCCTTTAACTTCGCAGACGAGGAGATGGCTGCGGCCGTCAATAATTTTGGTTGCGGTAAAGTCGCATCGATTTGAGCCAGCCATATGATGCTCAATGACTACCGACGTATTGAGTGCCGTCATGCGCACCTGGAGCCTTTCTACTATCCTATTACGCGCAGTGTTTTCATCTACGCGCTTGCCCTGCGGCCAGAACATCTCTAACGGATCGGTTTCTGCACCCTTGAGCCACCGCTGTGCTAATTCCAACTCCTCAACAAGCAAGGCTCTCATATCCTCGACGGACGCAATGCCGCCTTCATCTATGAGCGCAAATATTTCAGAGGGCGTCGCTAATCTAAAATCACGCACCCCCTTTTTACGGATAGCAGCCATTTTCATACTGCGCAGATCATTGTAGAAATCAGAAAATCTGGAATCTGAAAGCATTCTATTGATGACGGGAATGCTCCTGATAGGGTCATCCTGCTCAATTCGCCAAATCGCATCTCTGATGAAGCGGTACGCCGTTTCTTCTTTTGGCGAGTCTGAACCCCAAGACCTAGGCAGAGGGACTTTCGGCCAAACCAATACGTAGGTCTCGACAATCAGAAATATTTTATTTGCATTGAGTGTTGGCCAGCCTGTTGCTTCGCCGTGGTTGAACCGGCCAGCGCGCTGTTCCACTAAAAATATGCTATCAGCTTCGGACAAGGCATCACTCCACATATCGAATGCATCGGTATCGGAAAAGAAAAAATGTCGCAACGCCCAGAATTTTCTGCGCGCTTTTGTAACATCGTCCTCTGCTTTACCTGCCGTCCAGAGCAGTTCCTGACAACGCTTTTCGATCAGTGTGACCAAATACGAGCGGCTGCAGACCTTCGCGCAGAGATCAAAAAGTCTGCCAATCGTTTCCAGCGGTGCGCTGTTGTGCTGTTCGAGCCATTCGGCGCCTAATTTAGACTGTAAAAACTGAAATGCGACCTTATGTTCAAGAAACCATAAATTATTGTGCTCCCCTTGAGGATTTGAGAGGGTGGGCTCAATAAACTCGCGTGCGAACACTTCGATATCTGTTTCGGATTGAAAAATCCGAGCATCAACTTCCGCCTCCAGCAACTCGATTTCACTGTTTCTGTAGCATCTCGCACCTCCGAGATCGGTTTTCACGGCACGCAAGATTTTTTCGTCTATGTCCGCGAGTGACCCGTTCATACGGAAATGAATCAAACAACCGGCGTGTAAAACACCCACTATATGTTGTCCATGTCCCCTTGCGAGTTCTCCAAGCGTTGGAGTATGTGTCGAGCGCGAGACAATGCAGTTGGCGAGAGCTTTTTCTGCTGTGTTGATGTCGTCAACAATCCTCGGCAGATCCTCGGGGAAATAGAGATAGTTTTGTGCGAAATGCTGATTCCACCACCAATCGACGCCTTGTTCAATTCGACTTCGATTGGCTTGGAGGTGGGCTAGGTTAGAATCCCGGACCAATTGGTCTCGAAGCTTGAATCGTTTATTGCGTCGCAAAAATTGGAGAGGGTGTTGGGAACTGCGCCAATGACGATCGAGCCGAATCCATTGCGCCATAAACTCTGGCTTACCACGAGCCTGGGCGCGCATCTTAAAGCGCAGAGTGTCCTGTTTTTTTTCTTTTGAGTGCCGGTTGTGGGGGGGCACGAATGCTTCCCAAAGCTTTAAGTTATTAGTATTGAAGCCATAGTCAACGAGGGCGTCGACATCCTGATGTTTGAACCGTAGTCCCTCATGAGGGGAGCCCCAGCGTAGATGGCAAATCATTTCCCAAATCTGGCTAGGTTGCGTCGTATTTTCAAACGCCAGAATGTGTATTGATTGCCGCAACTCATCGTTTTCTTGTAAAAATGCGACTGCACGGCTCTCCTTAGAGGACGCCTCGCGTTCAAATTTGAGGTTTTTTGACCAGCCCCAGATGTGCTTAGGATTGTGCTCTTCCTCGCCAAGCTCGAAATATTGATCAAGCAAGCGAGCGACAATTTTGCTAATGCTTGTGCGGCAATGGCAATCAAACTCGCTCGCCGCGTTGCAGGTGCAGGTCAAGCCGGCGGTCAGATGGTCCAGAAGCCAGACAGTGTGGTCATAGCTGAGGGAGTTAACTAACTGTGTAATGACGTAACGAACATCGGTGCTTCGTTGCGACCCGGAATCAAATATTGCATCACCTAACAACGCGAACTGACGGAAAAGCCGGAGAATTAGGTTCTTTTCTATGGGGCGCAATGAGGGGGTGCTGACAAAGCTCGCCGCAATCATCAATGCATTAGGGCTACCCTCGTCGAGTAGCTGCTCGAAATCATTTATTGAGCAATAGCCTGGCACTTTCGATAGGCATCGATGGGCGAGCAGTCGGCTGGTAAATTCGTTGGCTGAATTGAGCATGAATACTCGAAGGTCGCCGGTCAGCGGTTCGACCGCTTCAGCGTTGTGTAACAGTTCGAGTATGAGCTGGGGGAGGTGCGAATCATCGCTACGGCCGCGCAGAATAATTTTGATATCGTCGACTACATCGTCAGTAAAAAAACCGACGAGATTGAATTGGCGCCACGCATCCGAACGCCGAAAATAGGGGTCTGACTCAGACAATTTACGCAGGCTGCGCAGTAACAGTTGCTTTGATTTTGCCGTGAGCTGTGCTGGATCACCGTTGGCCAACACTGCATAGGGATCAATTTCTATGATTGTTTCTTGTAATGCTTGATTACCCAGAGCAGCAAGCCAACCAAGCAAGCCGCGAAGTTCGTCCCGGACGACCGAATTGGGCGCAATTAATGCCAGACACCGGCGTAGAGACAATCGATCGGTAGGATCGCTGATACGTTGCGCGATGTATTGAGCGGCGCAATATTCAACGACTATCCGGTGCACAGGCTCGTGAAAATCAGCATTTACTGTCGAGGTGAACAGTCGGCTATTAAGGGCACTGAGAGCATGGGTGCTCTCTTTCATGACGCTGCAAACGTAGGGATAGCCACGCTCATCCAGTTGCTCGACACTTGAAACACCGGTCGAGCCTGATAACAATAGTTTTGCGAACATTTCCGATGCTGCTGAAACGACCTGCGAGATCGGTGGTCTCCTCGTTTGACTGCCCCCTTTGCCATCATCACTGGCAAGCCGGTCGATTGCGTCTTTGAAAATCTGATGCTTTGAATGGAAAAACCTACCGCCTTGTATATAGCCTTCGACGAACAATTTGAAAAACATCGGGTTGCCGAGGATCGGCAATAGCCCGAATCTCGTTGCTTCACTCAGGAATGCTTCGAATTTTTCCTCGGGAAAAAGGCTCTCGAATAACTCCCTTTGTTCACTCTCATCGAATGGGCTCAGACGCACGACGTTAGGCTTGATGCCAAAGCAGTCTTCTATGAAGCGATTTCGTTCATTGCCCCATTCAGATGACCGACTAGCAAACACCACAGTCGACGCTTGCGACTCGAATGTCTTGACGATGGTTTGTTCGACTGCCGACGGGTCTTGTCTCGCGACCTCATCCAGCGCGTCTATCACGATCACCGCAGACGTCGGGACGGTTGTGCTGTAACGAAAGATGCTAGCCCGCTGACTTCTGACGCCTAATCTTCGCGCAAAACTGTTAAGAAGCTCCGTTTTGCCTGCACCAGGCTCTGCCAGTACGACGATGATCCCCCCTTCAGATAAGCAATCGGATTCTGAAATGGGGTCTTCTCCGACGAAAAGTCTCCGTTCAATGTAGTAGTTTTCCATGCTGCTAATTCCCGGAGTGATCGCTTTCATGTTGGTGAAATTCTATTCGTATACGTTCCATAAGCCTATCCATGCTTTGCCAGACTCTAGGTGCAGGAGTTGCTAGGGAGAGAGAGTCGACCCTATGCACATGCGTGCTTTCCGGCAGGAGGGAAAATGGAATTGATGTAGCAGAAGCTCACAGATGTTGCAGATCAAAGGGATGCTTACGGGCGCATAGCTGTAGGTAATGGGCTGAGGAAAAAGCGGCAGCAGTAGACTGAAGGTTACGAAGTCGTTACCAACGTGTATCTCGCCTCTGCTGGTGTAAGCGTCATTGCCCGCGAGAGATCGCTTTTGGCCGAGGCTGTGTAAAAACGTTTTCGAGCGAGCCAGCCACTCAAAACTGGACTAAAAGTCGCGCGTCTACGCGAAATCCACATCTGCTGACGTGCCGATAAAATTCAGATTTAACGGAGGCGCGCACACTTTAATTTTGACGAAGCGTTTTTACACACTCTGGGCCGAAAGCAGCCAGCCGCAATAGTCAGCTTCCGGCCAGAATCGAACGCTCGGAACTGAAGCCTCTGACCGTCTACAGTCATTGAGTACCGGGAAAATAGGTAAAAAAGCTGTCCAATGGCGCCTATCACGCGGTGTAATCTCCCTTCTGCTCTCAATTATGGTCATAGAAACGTCTATGAACCTTAAGGCGACGCAGTCTTCTCCTTCACGTCGTAGCTTTTTTTCTTCGCAAAGACGCCACCAACGACTGTCGGTTCTATAAATAAAATTTTTCTCTTGCTAGCTCCAGGGCCGTAAGGCTGCATTCGAAAATGCCCCTTCCTCCAATGTGTACGTTTTTCCTTTACATTTCTCGCGTGATTAAATCCTGCGTCTGACTCATATATAATATTATCCACTGGACTAATAACAACTCTGTCATAGGTTTTGCGAAGCTTATCTTCAAATTTACGAATCTTGCCTATCCCCTTCAATGAAGTTATTTTTTTTCTAAGCTCCTTGCGTTCATTGAAGGCAGTGTCGCGGTACTGCTTGCAATTAATGAACAATAGAACCTTGGCCATATGATTTAAAGTTTCGGATAAATAATTCATATCGCCTGTAAAGTCATCATCTTGGCCGTACTTTTCCTCGACTCGACTTAACTCCTGTTTTATTGTTCGCATCCCGTCTTGTATGTAAAACCCTTGCACTCGAAGTGCGTCGTCTTCCACATGTGCCTTACCCAATGGCGAGCCGGTAAACATTAGATCCAGAATTCGTAGCGGCTTGTTTACATCCACAGTTGGGCTATCATTATAACGCTTCATCTCCATAGAGCCCGGATTGATCTGGGTCTCAGTTATATATACTCCTTCTAGTATATGTTCATTTGTAAGTTCGTTATAGACTTTGAGCGAAGAGCTTCGACTTTCCGTAAATTCAATATAACAAGTTTTAAATGGTGGGCGGAGGTAATCGACTGGAACGTCATCGCCAATCTCCGTCTGCTCCAAAATCTCATCAAGGAAATTTGATGTCGTCAAAATGTTTCCATCTTGACGTCTAAACTTATAAGAGTATAGCGTTGTACTAAGCGCGATCCCAGCCATGTGATCCGTTAAGTTGTCAGACCGATGCAAAGAAAAAATATCAGGGCGTAGCCTAATAATCGTATGTGTCAGGTAGTCTATTGAGCACGTTTCAATATCCAGCCCGGCGAAGGCTTCGTCGTACACTTGATCCCTGGCCTGCGTGCACATCTCAGTATATTTGGAACAGGTGATTCTCACTGGGTGTGGCAATTTGTATGTAATGTCCATATTTCTCCAATCTGCCAGTAGAATACAATCTTAGGGCAGCTGAGGCTAACGCATACAAAGATTGATATCAATATGACGTCATCGCTGGCTTTCCGGCGAGTTCCATTTGCTACTGTCCCACAGGTCTTTAGCTTTCAAAGCGGAGGCATATATTCTGTGGTGGGTGCTCGGTTTGCGACCTTTGCGTTGATCGGCCATCCTTGTTTTTCCACACGTGGAGGACTTGTCATGAACATCGTTGCTACCTGCAGACGTCAGCCCTGGAACAAAGTAAAACTAGTTGGGCAGAAAACCCCACTCAGACTGAGGGATATCTGGGCCATCCAAGTAAGGCTTCAAATTTCGGAAAGAACACGGGACCAGACTCTCTTCGATCTGGCCATCGATAGCAAGTGAATAGCCCCGGGTGTCTAGACACATTGAAAGGCTGCTATTGGCCGATAGCTGACTTTCTGATTGGAAAGGCCGAGCTGTAAGGGCTGATGGGCAGCTAGTACGCTTGAGTCCCTCTAATGATAGGAACCTGACATGGGACATGATTCCTCGTTGCAGATCGAACGCGCCGCTTATGAGGAGTTCGTCCGGCTTTGGAGTCAAGGACGCTTCGAACATCAGCGACTGGGCCAAGCGTTTTACAACCACTTCAATCTACACAAACTTACCGATCAGGCCGGATTACACGGTCTATATGAGGCCGACGGTGATAAAGCCTCACGCTTGATCTTGAGGCTTTTCCACCTTCACTGAGTGGCAGCTATCGACCCTGAGCAGACATTCAAGAGGCGACGTCAGTGGGACTGCTAAGCACCTCATAGGTCAACCCAGCCTCAAAATATGACGCTCTCCACTCAAGGAATCCTACTTCTGGCTCGCACAACAAGAGAACGGTACATCCAGCCTCCCCCATTGAAACCCTTTCCACCACGGCGATATCTCCAGGAGCCGCCTCCCGAGAGTTCATCCAGTCCCTGAGTACCACCGCTGCCCGGTCAATAGTGATCAGTTTTATGATACTGCCCTTGGAAAGGGTCATACCGCCTTGCCTAAGCTTGTGAACGTATCTGGTTTGTAAACCTATTTGGAGATTTAAGGAAGGTCTGCACTTGGCCGAAAACTGCCTATTCGCAACCTGCTACTGCATCCCCTGCGCCCCTCAAGCTCGCACAGCGCTCGAATTATCCGTACCAAGCAGCAAACAGCAGGGTTGACCGCGTTTATGGGCAAACTGCCATCAAAAGATATGCATAATAACGCCATTGCCTAGCCCCTCGAATTGGTCGGTGCCCGATGATTGCCCTGTTCGTCCTGCTCGCCGCCCTACCCTCCCTGACCCTACTGTGGGTACTCCACCGCCAACGCCAGGAACACTGTGCGCTGCTGGCGGATTTGGACGTAGGCGTATTGCAACTGGCCCGCAATGGCCGAGTGCGTTGGCATAACCCGGCCGCCGCCGAATTGCTCGGTTGCGCTCGCACTCCTCTGCTGGGCCTGCGCCTGCGAGAACGCCTGCCTCAGTTGACCGCGCCCGCCGGTACGGTGCAGGTCACGGGTGACGATGGTCAACCACGTACGCTACACATCAGCCAGCAAAGCACCGCCCGTGCAACGCAGTGGCTGTTAATCCGTCCGGTTCTGGTAGAGGCCGAACGCTTTCAGCGCAGCCAGTATTTCGCTCGCATCGGCACCTGGGACTGGGACATCGACACCAACCGCTTGTACTGGTCCGACGCCATCTTCGGCATGTTCGGCTATTCGGTCGATGAAGTGACACCCAGCTACGAGCTTTTCTGCAATGCGGTTCATCCGGACGATCGGGCCGGTGTGCGTGCCGGCGAATTACGCTGCATCGAAACCGGCGAGAACCACGACGAGGAGTATCGGGTGGTCTGGCCGGACGGTACGCTGCGCTGGCTGCGCGAGACCGGAAACGTGATCAAGGATGCACTTGGCACGCCCATCAAGATGATGGGTGTGGTGCGTGATATCACCGAGGAAAAAGCATGGGCCCATCAATTGCACCGGCTAGCCCACCATGACCCGCTGACCGGCCTGCCCAACCGTTTAGCGTTCGAGGAACGCCTGGAAAGTGCCCTGGCTTTGGCCCGGCACAACCACAGCCGGGTTGCATTGGTGTTCATCGACCTCAACGGTTTCAAGGCGATCAACGACAACCTTGGCCACGCGGCCGGCGATCAGGTCTTGAAGACCACCGCGACCCGCCTGCACGAAACACTGCGCAACTCGGACAGTGTGGCGCGGCTGGGCGGCGACGAGTTTGTCACCGTGTTCGAAGGTTTATCGGCCGAACGCGCCCCCGAAGACGAGGCCGGGATGATCGCGCAGAGATTGCTGGCCTCGCTGGACGCCCCCATCAGCCTGGGTAACACGCAGCAGGTAGTCGGCGTCAGCCTGGGCATCGCCCTCTTCCCCGATCACGCGCAGACACGCGACCAACTGATTCATGTCGCCGATCTGGCGATGTACGAGGCCAAGCGCAGCGGCGACAACCAGTATCGCCTGGGCCGGACGCAGACTCAGGTGCTGCGCGCCCGCAACGGCTGACTCAGATACCCACGCAAAGCGCAGAGACTTGTAAGTCGAATTCAGCGCTGCCCCATAACCGCACGCTGTCAGCATCACCCCCTCGCAACGACCGGTGCATGTTCGGCCATCAACTCTATGACCCAGTCGATAAATACCCGCACCTTGGTACTGACATGACGGTTGGGCGGGAATGCCAGATACATCGGCATCGGTTCCATGTGCCATTCCTCGAACAGCGGCAGCAGCTCGCCGCTGGCAAGGTGCGGTTTGGCCATGTACTGCGGTAGCCAAAGCACGCCCAGGCCCGCCAGCCCTGCGGCAAGGTAGGCATTGCCATCGTCGATGATCAACAGCGGGCGGCCTTGGACCTCGATGATCTCTTCGCCCCGCTGCATGCTGTAGGGCAAGGCTTTGCCTGTACGCGACCACAGAAAGCCGACCGTACTGTGCCGGCCATCTTCCAGCTCACGTGGATGCGCCGGCTTGCCGAAGCGCTGCAGATAGTCTGGCGTGGCATAGATGCCCAGCTTTAGGTCCCCCACATGCCGTGCCACCAGGGACTGATCGGTGATCTCGCCGCCACGCACTACGCAGTCGATGTTCTCACCAATGATGTCGATGATGCGATCGCTGACGCCCATGGTCAGCTGGATTTCCGGGTAGCGCGCATAGAAGCCTGGCAAGGCGGGTATCAATACCATGCGCGCCAGCGGGCTGGGCACGTCCACCCGCAATCGGCCGCGGGGGGCAGTCGATGCGCTGGACAAGCTGGTCTCGGCATCGTCCATATCGGCCAGCAGCCGGATGACGCGTTCATAGTAGGCCGCGCCATCGGCGGTGATGTTGACCTTGCGTGTGGTGCGATTGAGCAGGCGCACGCGCAGCCTCGCCTCCAGTTGCTGGACGAGCTGCGTCACGCTGGTCTTGCTCATGTGCAGGGTGGCTGCCGCCTTGGTGAAACTGCCGGTTTCCACCACTCGGACGAAGGCCTGCATCGCGTCGAAACGGTCCATTTCACGCCTCAATAGGTCGGGATAGTTTGGATTCTACAAACAATCATGACCAGAGTTGCCGGTTTATCCGGGCCGGCGGCCTTTCTACAGTGGCTACCTCTTGAACAACGGGCCGCGATGGCCCTGAAGGAGCTAGGCCATGACCCGTAAACGTGATGCTGTTTTCCCGCCTGACCGCCATGCACTCTACGAACTGCACCGCTACTCGCCGGCGATTCGTTCCAATGGCTTTCTGTTCGTATCCGGCCAGGTCGGCAGCCGCAAGGATGGTTCGGCCGAACCGGACCTCGCGGCACAGGTGCGCCTGGCCTTCACCAACCTCAACGCGATCCTGGCAGAGGCCGGCAGTAGCTTCGACGATGTGGTCGACACGACCATCTTCATGCTCGACCCCGACTCGAAGTTCGAAACGATCTGGGAAGTAGCGGCTGAGTACTGGGGTGAAGCGCCCTACTCCACAGCGACCGCCATCGGCGTGACCTGGCTGGCCGGCTTCGACTTCGAGATCAAGGTGATCGCCAAACTACCGGAGGTCGGCTAGCGCGAGCGTTTCCATCAGCAAGAGGGCGTCAGCAAGAGGCTCTGGGCTCGGTTGCAAAATGCCCACTTGATCATGAGCGCGACTAATACATTATTGAAATCAATTCGTTTTTGTTCATACAGCACCCCCCCTAAAATACCGGCAGCTCTTCACTGAGGCGCCCTGAAGGCTGCCACGGGAGAAAACAGACTATTGGCCAGAACTGAAAGGCAATCAGCCCATTCAGTTCTGGCAGGTAAAAACGGGGTGCAAGGCACGATGAACGAAGAACTCACATTTTCTATCAAAAGCGTCTGCTTTGATGAGCATTACACGCCTTCAGACAACACCCGAATCACGACCAACTTCGCCAATCTGGCCAGGGGTGAGAGCCGTGAAGCGAATTTGCGCAACACCTTGAAGATGATTGACAACCGCTTCAATGCGCTGGCGCACTGGGATAACCCCACGGGTGATCGTTACAAGGTCGAGCTGGAGATCATCTCCGCCGCAATGAGTATCGACGCGCAAAGCCGAGACAATGCGGTCCCGTTGATTGAAGTGTTGAAAACTACGATTGTCGATCGACACACCGGTGAGCGCATCAACGGCATCGTGGGTAACAACTTCTCCTCCTACGTACGGGACTATGATTTCAGTGTGCGGTTGTTGGAGCACAACAAAAACCAGTCCGGTTTCAGTACGCCAGAAGACTTTGGTGATTTGCATGGCAAGCTGTTCAAGTGCTTCGTCAATTCAACGACGTACAAGCAGCACTTTGACAAACCGCCGGTTATTTGCCTGAGCATTTCCAGCGCCAGAACCTACCATCGAACCGAGAATCAGCACCCAGTGCTGGGCTTTGAGTACGTGCAGGATGAGTACTCATTGACGGATGAGTATTTCAAGAAGATGGGCTTGAAGGTTCGCTATTTCATGCCGCCGAACAGCGCTGCGCCGCTGGCGTTTTATTTCTCGGGCGATCTGCTGGGCGATTACACCAACCTTGAATTGATCGGCACCATCAGCACGATGGATACCTTCCAGAAGATCTATCGGCCGGAGATCTATAACGCTAACTCGGCGGCCGGAAAATCCTATCAGCCGAGCCTGAAGAACCAGGACTACTCCTTGACTCGGATCGTGTACGACCGAGAAGAACGCAGTCGGCTGGCGATCGAGCAAGGAATGTTTGCCCAAGAACAATTTATCAAGCCCTATCAAGCCGTACTTGAGCAGTGGTCTGTCAGTTGCGCTCTTTGATTAATTGAAAGCCAAGGTCATTTTTCATGAAAAAACTGTTACCCACTTCTACCGCCGGCAGCTTGCCCAAGCCTTCCTGGCTTGCTCAACCCGAGACGCTCTGGTCACCGTGGAAATTACAAGGTGATGAACTGGTTGAGGGCAAGCACGATGCCCTGCGCCTGTCGCTGCATGAACAACAGTTGGCCGGAATCGATATCGTCAGCGATGGTGAGCAGACGCGTCAGCATTTCGTGACGACCTTCATCGAGCACCTCGACGGCGTTGATTTCGAAAACCGCGAGACGGTCAGGATTCGTGATCGTTACGATGCGAGCGTGCCGACAGTCGTGGGCGCCGTCGCTCGGAAAAAGCCGGTCTTCGTTGAAGACGCCAAGTTCTTGCGCCAGCAGACCGGGCAGCCTATCAAGTGGGCCCTGCCAGGCCCGATGACGATGATCGATACCCTCTACGATGCTCATTACAAGAGCCGTGAAAAGCTGGCCTGGGAATTCGCCAAGATTCTCAACCAGGAGGCCAAGGAGCTGGAAGCTGCCGGGGTCGACATCATTCAATTCGACGAGCCGGCATTCAACGTGTTTTTCGATGAAGTCAACGACTGGGGTGTCGCCACACTGGAAAGGGCGATTGAAGGGCTTAAATGCGAAACCGCCGTGCATATCTGCTACGGCTATGGCATCAAAGCCAACACCGACTGGAAGAAGACACTGGGCTCGGAGTGGCGACAGTACGAGGAAGCCTTTCCCAAGCTGCAAAAATCCAGCATCGATATCGTTTCGCTGGAGTGTCACAACTCCCATGTCCCCATGGAGCTGATCGAACTCATTCGAGGCAAGAAGGTGATGGTCGGCGCCATTGACGTGGCCAACCATGCCATTGAAACGCCCGAGGAAGTGGCCAATACCCTGCGCAAAGCACTTCAATTCGTCGATGCCGACAAGCTCTACCCCTGCACCAACTGTGGTATGGCGCCCCTGCCGCGTCGCGTCGCCAGGGGCAAATTGAACGCGTTGAGTGCTGGCGCAGAGATCGTTCGCAGAGAGCTTCTGAACGCACGCTGAGCACGGTCATCTCGTCACACGTCGATGGCGAACCGATTGGTTTCACCTGCCAGTCGTTTTATAGCGTATCGATGAGCCCGCCACTGGTGTCGCGCGGCATTAACATTCATCTGCAAACCCGTCTATATTTCGACGACGAACCTGAGGCCAATGCACTGGACCCGGTACTGAACCTGATTGAGCAGCCCCATCGTCGCGCCCCCTTGATCGCCAAGCGCTGTACCGTGGATGGCCAGTTGGCCTACTGCTTCGATATTCATGTCCAAGGCGCAGCAGAAACCGTGCTTTTCGATTTCTGACGCCCAAGCAACACCTTGGTGCCTGAACCGTTCAACCGAGCACAGGCATACAAGACCTCGGGTCCGGTTTCACACGATAGTGCGCCGAGCCACTTGCCCCCATCCGAGGAGTTTTACATGAGTACATTCGTAGCCAAAGACGGTACACAGATCTATTTCAAAGATTGGGGCAGCGGTAAGCCCGTGTTGTTCAGCCACGGCTGGCCGCTGGATGCCGACATGTGGGAATACCAGATGGAATACCTGAGCAGCCGCGGCTTTCGCACCATCGCGTTTGACCGCCGGGGTTTCGGCCGCTCGGATCAACCGTGGACCGGTAACGATTACGACACCTTCGCCGATGATATTGCCCAGTTGATCAACCACCTGGACCTCAAGGAGGTGACCCTGGTGGGCTTCTCCATGGGCGGCGGCGATGTATCACGCTACATCGCACGCCATGGCACCGCCCGCGTAGCCGGCCTGGTGCTGCTGGGGGCGGTGACACCGCTGTTCGGCCAGAAACCGGATTACCCGCAGGGTGTGCCGACCGAGGTGTTCGATGGCATCAAAGTCGGTCTGCTCAAGGATCGTGCGCAGTTCATCGCCGACTTCAATGCGCCGTTTTTCGGCCTCAACAAGGGCCAGAAAGTCTCGGACGGCGTCCTCACCCAGACCCTGCAGATCGCCCTGCAAGCTTCGCTCAAGTCCACCGTGGATTGCGTCACCGCCTTCTCGCAGACCGACTTCCGCCCGGACATGGCCAAGATCGACGTACCAACCCTGGTGATCCACGGCGACGGTGACCAGATCGTGCCGTTCGAGACCACCGGCAAGGTCGCCGCTCAGATGATCAAAGGGGCCGAGCTCAAGGTGTACAAGGACGCACCCCACGGGTTCGCCGTTACGCATGCCCAGGCATTGAATGAAGATCTGCTGGCGTTCCTGAACCGCTGAAACACCGTCTGCTTATTTGGCCGGGCTTGCCCTGATGCCAGTCAGTCAAGCGATAGAACGGACGATGAATAACTTGTGGGAGGGGGCTTGCTCCCGATGAGGGTG
>NZ_JBNPJU010000049.1:0-37052 GCF_050312575.1 Pseudomonas sp. R11F
GGGTCAGTCAATGATTTGCTGACTGCACCACCGCTATCGGGAGCAAGCCCCCTCCCACATTTTTTGCCCTGTGTTGTGTCAGAACAGTTGGGTGAACAGCCAGTAGAGGCTGCCTGACAGCAGGATTGCCGCCGGCAACGTCAGCACCCACGCCATCACCAGATTACGGATAGTGCGCATCTGCAACCCACCGCCATTGGCCACCATGGTCCCGGCCACACCGGAGGACAGCACATGGGTGGTCGACACCGGCAAACCGTACATATCCGCCGCGCCGATGGTCAGCATCGTAACCATTTCGGCCGAGGCGCCTTGGGCGTATGTCAGGTGGGTCTTGCCGATCTTCTCGCCCACCGTCACCACAATGCGCTTCCAACCGACCATGGTGCCCAGCCCCAGGGCGATGGCCACGGCGATCTTCACCCACAGTGGAATAAAGCGCGTGGAGTTGTCGATCTGCTCTTTGAACAACTTCAGTTTGTTCTGGGTATCGGCGTCGAAATTGCCGACCTTGCCTTTGTCCATCAAGCGAATGGTTTCGCTGGTCAGGTACATGTCGTTACGCACGTTGCCGACGGCTTCGGCAGGCACTTTGGCCAGGGAGCCGTAGCCTTTGACTTCGTCGCCGATCTGGCCGGCGAGGGCGGCAAGGGCGGGTACCAGCTCCGGCGTGGCTTCCTTGGTGCGTACGTAGGTCGAAAGGATCGGGCGTGGATCACCCGGCAAGACCTGCGGCGCACTTTTCACCAGTGCCGCCTGGGTCACCTCGGCCACCGCCGCGAATTGCAGCGATTGTTCGGCGGGCATGGTGCGGTTCAGCGCGTAGGCCATCGGCAGCGTGCCCACCAGGATCAGCATGATCAAGCCCATACCCTTCTGGCCGTCGTTGGAACCGTGGGCGAAGGACACCCCGGTGCAGGTGGCGATCAGCATGCCGCGAATCCACCAAGGCGGTGGGGTGTCGCCCTTCGGTGCCTTGTACAGCGAGCGGTTTTTCACAAAAGCGCGCAGGGCCAGGAGCAGCATCGCGGCAAAAGCGAAGCCGATCAGCGGCGACAGCAGCAATGCGTAACCGATCTTGAGCGCCTGGCTCCAATCCACACCGCTGGTGCCGTCACGCCCGTGCATCAGGGCATTGGCCACGCCGACGCCGATGATCGAACCGATCAAGGTGTGGGAGGACGACGCCGGCAACCCCAACCACCAAGTGCCGAGGTTCCACAGGATCGCCGCGATCAGCAGGGCGAAGATCATCGCAAAGCCGGCCGACGAACCGACCTGCAAAATCAACTCGACCGGCAATAAGGCAATGATGCCGAACGCCACCGCACCGCTGGAGAGCAGCACGCCGAGGAAGTTGAAGAAGCCCGACCAGACCACCGCAAAATGCGGCGGCAGTGAATTGGTGTAGATCACCGTGGCGACGGCGTTGGCGGTGTCGTGAAAGCCGTTGACGAACTCGAAGCCCAGGGCGATCAACAACGCCACACCCAGCAGCAGGAAGGGCGTCCAGGTGGTGACCACTGTGCCCAGCTCATGCATGTCGTGCATCAGGCTGTAGGCGGTGAATAACAGGCCCATGGCCAGTACTGCGAAGAAAATGATCACCGTCACCAGGCCGGGTTTCTTGTCCAGCCTGGGTTTGGGGTCTGTGCGTGACGCAGTGGTGGAGGCAGTCAGGGAAGGGGTGGCCATGCCGGAGCATCCAGTGTGAGGAGGATGCCGTTCATGATCATTGCTGAATGTTACAGAGATGCTGCCGCAAATCAGTGTTTCGGCCATTGAGCGTACCGCTGATCCCAAAACACCGCCTGACCCTGTGGGAGGGAGCAAGCCCTAATGCCAGTCAGTTAAGGCTTACGCGGTCATTGTGGGAGGGGGCTTGCTCCCGATGGGCCGCGAAGCGGCCCCAAAAATGGGCCCGCTACGCAGTCCAGCGGGAGCAAGCTCCCTCGCCACACGTTATCCGTCTTCCGCTCTATCGCTTAACTGACTGGCATTAGGGCTTGCTCCCTCCCACACTCAATAGTCTTTGCGTTTTCTGAACGCCCAGCGCCCGGCAATCAGGGTAAACGTCGCCACCAGTGCCACCAGGATCCAGAACCCCTCCGGGTCGGTAGAGAGCGGCACTCCGCCCACGTTCATGCCAAAAAAACCGGCAATGATGTTGATCGGCAGCGCCAGCACCGTCACCACAGTGAGGGTAAACAGCGTGCGGTTGCTTTGTTCGTTGAGGTTGGCCGCGATCTCTTCCTGCAACAGCTTGATGCGTTCACCCAGGGCCGTGAGGTCGTTGATGATCAGCGCGAACTCCTCGGTGGATTTACGCAACTCCTTCACATCTTCCTTTTGCAGCCATTGCGGCGGGCGATTGAGCAGGCGCAGCAGCGAGCCCGGCTCCAAGGCCAGCAGGCGTTGCAGGCGCACCAGCACGCGGCGCGCGGCCCCCAGTTCGGCACGGTTGGTGGATAACCGCGAGGACAGCAACTGGTCTTCGATCTGGTCGACGCTGAGGCTGGTCTTGCGCACGATCTGTGTCAGCACTTCGCCTTGATCGCGCAATAAATGCACGAGCAACTCCAGAGGGGAGCGGAAGTGTTCACCGGCCTTGACCGACGAGCGCAGTTTGTCCACCGAGTGCAACGGTTGCAGGCGCGCGCTCACCAGCAAACGGCTACGGGCGCAGACCCACAGCGTGGAAATATCCGATGAAACCATGCTGCTGAAGTTGAATACCACGTCGTTGACCACCGCCAGCAACGCCGAGTCGACGTGCTCGATACGCGTGGAGCGCGAACCTTCGTGCAGCGCCTCGAAAAACTCCTCGGGCAATACCAGATGGGCCTGCATCCAACGCTGGCAGGCCGCGTGGGCAAGGTTCAAGTGCAACCACAGGAACTCGTCTGGATCGGACGGTTCCTGCAAGGCCTTGAGCGCGGTGGCCGAATCGATCTGCTCGCCTTTTTCGCCGGGTCGAAAACGAAAACCGTAAAGCAGGCCAAACAGGTCGGAATCCTGATGGCCGTGGTCGATGCTGTGGTTCATGGAGGCTCGCAGAGAAAGCGCCTGTAGGACGTTTCACAGGTTCGCGTGGGCGAATCATTGCAAGAGTATTTGACAGTTTTGTGACCAGGGCAGGGGCAAGTGGAAGCTGAATTGGGTGCCGTGCTGTGCATGGGTGGTCACGTTCAGCTCACCGCCATGGGCGTCGGCAATCTGCTGGACGATATACAACCCCAGGCCCAGGCCGGTCTGGGACGTACCGGGAAGCGGACGTGAGAAAGGCTGGAACAGGCGCGGCAATGCTTGCTCACTGATCTGACCGGCGTTTTTCACCGCCACTATCAAATGATCATGCTCGATCTTCGCCGTGACGTACACCGGGCTGGTCCGGTTGCCGTGATGGAGGGCGTTGACGAGCAGGTTGCAGAGCAGTTGCGCCAGGCGCTCGCGGTCGCCATACACGCCGTGCAGTTCGCCGATGTCGGCGTGAATCAGCCGCTGCGGGTGCGCGCTTTGCATCTCGGCCACCACCTGGCCTAGAGCCTCCTGCAAATCCACACAGTCGGTGAGGCGCAGGGCAATGCCACTGCCCATTCGGCTACGGGTGAAGTCCAATACATCTTCGACCCGCTGTGACGCACGTTGCGCGTTGGCGAGGATATGGCGCACCAGTGAGTCGGTCGTCGGGTTGGGGTGTTTGTCCAGCAGCCGCTCGGCACCGAAGTTGACGGCAAACAGCGGATTGCGCAGGTCGTGCCCCAGTGCGCCGATGAGTTGCTCGCGCAGCTCGGCGGTGCCGCGTTCTTCCTGCGAGTCGGTTTCAGTTCGTGGCCGGTTTTCTTCGGCTTCGATTTGCAACGAGAGCACCCGGGCAAACCCCTCCATGATCGATTGGAGGGGGCTGTCACGCAGGGACGCGGGCTTGGGGTCGAGTGCGCAGATCGTGCCGAAGAAACTGCCGTCGGTACGGAATACCGGCACGGCAATATAGCTTTCAAACACGTAGATACGTGGGGTGTGGTGGTTGCGGTAGATCGGATCTTCGCTGGCCTTGTCGATCACGACGCAATCATGTGAACGGTGAATGTCGTAGCAGATCGTGGTGGTCAGGTCCAACTCGCCGCCCACGCCGATGCCGTAGTTCAGTTGATCGAGCACGGCGCATGCGGTCCAGTTATCGTCGGTCACCCGGGATACGGCGGCAAAGCGCAGGCCGGCCATATCGCAGATGACCTTGAGCATCGCGGGCACGGCATTGATTCGGCCAATCATGGCGACGTCGGCGATCCTTTGCTCCATGCGGCAGCCTCGACCTTGTGGGCGTCGGGCGTTATGCCCTGGCCAGACAGTGAGATTCTACGACCTTGCGCGCCGTAGGTGTCATTTCATCCGAGGGTAGCAAACAGGCTCTGCTTCAGGCGTTCAAACGCCCATAAAAAAACCGCGTCACCCGAAGGTGACGCGGTTTTTTCAAGTTCGACTCAAGTGTCTTGCTTGTCTTCCAGCACGGTGCCGGTCTTGGCATCGAGCTTGACTTCAAACTTCTTGCCGGTGGTATCGGTGATGTCCACTTCGTAAACCAGCACACCGTTTTTGTGGTCCAGCTCGGTATCGGTGATGGTCGCGCCAGGGTGTTTGGCCAGGGCGGCGGCGTTGAGTTTCTCGAACGCCATCACGTCGCCGGATTTGAGCAGGCTGGGAATCTGGTCCGGGCGCACATCGGCTTGGGCCAGGCCGGCAGTCAGGGTCAGGGCGGCGGCGGCGAACAGGGCGGTCAGACTTTTCATCGTGTATTTCCTTTTGCGGGTGAGCTGTTTAAGTGGGCTCAGGTTATCCAGTGCAACTTAATTCACCCTTAATTAGTTCAAGCCATTGCGCCGTTCGTTCAATCCGCCATGCCCATGGCTTTTTAATAACCGTGATCGGCCAGCAACTGCTTCACGTTCGACGACGGGAAGCGATTGTAGAACTTCAACAGTTCAGCGGCGCGGTTGGTGAAGATGCCATCAACCCCGGCGTCCATGACTTTCTTGAAGTCCACCGGTTCGTCCACGGTGTAGACATGCACCAGCAGGCCCTTGTCGTGGGTCAGCTTGTTCATTTCAGGCTTGACCAGGTCGGTGTAGCTCTGGTCGCCATGGTTGGTCAGCTCAGCAGAGGGGCCGGTGCCGATGGCGCCGAGGTTCTTGGCCTCGTCGACCCATTTTTCGAACTCGGCGGCGTCTTTCGGCTCTTGCTTGGCGTAGTAGGCGGCCTTGGTCGGCTCGCCGGACTCGGCGAATGTCTGCGTGGATTTTGGCTCGATGCTGCCGGCACCGACCCACAGCAGCAAGATTTTCGGAGTGTTGGGCATTTCTTTTTGCAGCTCTTTCAAGCTGTCTTTTTCAAACGTCTGCAACACCACGCGGCCTTTACCCTGGCCGACGCCGGTGTTGCTCTTGCCCAGCTTGGAGCCGGCGGAGCTCAACCAGCCTTTATCCAGCAGCTTGTTTTTCAGGTCGGCTTCGATGCCCGGGAACTGCTTGGGCTCCTTGGTCTCGATGTACAGGCCGGGTTTGTGCTGCGGGTTGCCTTCGGCGATCTTGATGATGTCATCCAGGCTCTGGATTTTCAGGCCCACGAACCCTGGACGGGCGCGGTCCGGGTAGGCGGCGTTGAACCAGCTGCCGGCATCCAGGGTACGCAGTTCGGCCCAGGTGAATTCGTTGGCCGGGGCATCTTTGCGTTCCGGGAATTTGCTGGCTACGTCGGTGGTGCGTTGCAGGTTGTTGTCGTGCAGGGCGAACAGGACACCGTCCTTGCTGCGCTGCAGGTCCATTTCCAGGTAGTCGGCGCCCAAATCGCGTGCCACCTTGTAGGCGGCAGCGGTGGACTCAGGAGCGTCGTAGGAAGCGCCACGGTGGGCGATGACCGCCGGGTACGGAATGCCTTCGCTTGTCGCCAATTCAGCCGGGCTGATCGGTTCGGCTGCCTGTGCGGGGCCAAGGCCGAGCATCAGCGCGAGCATCAAGGCACTGCCGATAGTGGTGGGCACCGGGCCGTTGGAAAACGTGACAGGCATATGCGAAGTCCTTTCGTGGAGGTAACTTTGAGAAGGCGTCCTTTTTAACAATTGATTGCGAATGGCGCTATCACCAAACCGACATTAACGTGCGCACGGGCCGATTTTTGGGTTTTTTTGTGCAGTCTTGCAGTACTCTTGCCCCAAGCTGCCCCGTCAGAGGGCCGAATTTTTGTGCCACGCGTGTAAACCATCTTTCCAGTCCCAGTGGGACTTTTCAGTGAGGTTTACCATGCGCATCACCTCCGAGCTTATCTGCCAGGCCGCCGACCAACTCCACGGTTTTGTTGGCCTTAACCGTAAAAGCGGCCAGTACATCGTGCGTTTCAGCGAAGATGCCTTTGGCATGGACGTGGCCGATGACGGCATCATCCCGACGGCCGAATTTGTCTGGTTGCCCGCGGTCGACCACACCATGACCTTGTCCCGCGAGCGCATTCAGTTGCTGCTGGATCAAAATATCGATGACCGCCTCAACATCACCGAGCCGTTGCGTGTGTATATGCGCCGGGTGGAAATCCCGCCGATCAGTGCCTTGCGCAGTCTGATCAGTTAATTGCGCGCAAAACCGTAGGCCCGCTCCACCTTGCACACCCGCGTTTGAAACGCCGAGTACCAGGTGGCGCGGCCTTGTTCGCGCACCGCACAATGTTCTGCCTGCTGCTTCCAGGCCAGGATGGCCGCCTCGCTGCTCCAGTAGGACACGGTGATGCCCAGGCCGTCTTCGCGTGCCGATTCCACGCCGAGGAACCCGGGTTGTTCACGTGCCAGTTCCAGCATGCGTGCAGCGGCCTGGCCGTAGCCCTGATCACCCTCGGTGCGCAGGGAGCTGAAAATAACCGCGTAGTAGGGCGGGGACGGGGTAGTGGCGATCATCGCGACGCTCCTTGGCAAGCTTGCAGCAACGCTGTCGCCAGTGGTGGTGGGGTGCCTTTGAGGGCTGCCCGCTCCGGCTGGAACAGGGTGGCGACGAAAAACGGATGGTCCAGCAGCTCCACGGCGCGCAGATCGCCTGCCGAGTCATGGCCGCTGGCAATCAGGTCGCCTTCAAGCAGCGCGTTGGCGAACTCGGGGTTGATGCCATAGCGGCAGCGATAGCCTTCATCGATATCCAGGGCGCCGTAGGCCTCGGCAATGCGGGTGTAAGGCGTCAGGCGCACGCTGTCGGTCGCCTCTACCAGGGCGCAGCTCAGGGGGGCGATCACGGCGCGCTTGGCATCGGGCGCCAGTTCGCCATGTTCGGCATCCGCCCAGCCCAGCACATGGCGCGCATATTCCAGCACGGCGTGTTGAAAACCGCCGCAAGTGCCGAGGAAAGGGCGCTTTTGCTCGCGGGCAAATCGAATCGCCCGCAGTGCGCCGTCGGCGTCGCGATAGGGGCTGGCGGGCACGCACCAGAAGCCATCGAAGCGGTGCAGGGCTGTGTGTGGTGTGAGGGTGTCGGTATCCAGCCACTGCACGTCAATCTTGAGTTTCAAGGCGTCGGCCGCTTGTTGCAAGGCGATCGGAATGGCCTGGTGGGCAATCACGTCGGGGTTGTAGTCGCCGATCAGGGCGAGGTGCAATACGCTGGGTTTCATCGGGTACGGCCTATGGCTTGTGGTGTTCTGGGGCGCACTATAGATTGGCGTTCACGCAATCAATATTGGCGTTTGCCCACATGCTCAATGCAGCGACGCACTATTCAATCGACTATCCCGACCTGTCACTGATTCTCGCGCTGGTACGCGGTGGCACTCTGGCGCGGGCGGCGACATTGCTGCGGGTGGATGTGTCCACGGTGTTCCGAGCCGTGCGCCGGTTGGAAGCCGCCTTGGGCCAGACATTGTTTGAAAAAAGCCGCAGCGGTTATTTGCCTACCAGCCTGGCAAGCCATCTTGCGCAACAGGCCGAACGTGCCGAGCAGGCCCTGGAGGCGGCGCGTATCGGTGTGGAGCAGGGCGGTGAAGTGATCAGCGGCACGGTGCGCCTGACCTGTACCGATTCGGTGTTGCAAGGCTTGCTGTTGCCGGCCCTGGCGCAGTTCATGCCCGAATACCCGGCGCTGACCCTGGAGTTGAGCACCTCCAATGATTTCGCCAACCTCAGTCGGCGTGATGCGGATATCGCCCTACGCCTGACCAGGACGCCGCCGGAGCATCTGGTGGGGCGCTGCCTGGGCACCGTCCGCTATCAAGTGTGTGCCAGCGCCGAGTATGCGCGCCGGCACGCGGGGCGTGAGTTGGCCGACCTGGCCTGGATCGCACCGGATGATTTTCTGCCGGATCACCCCACGGTGACCTGGCGCCGCGAGCACTTGCCGGGTGTACGCCCCAGTTACCGCTGCAACAGTATGTTGTCGGTGACCGAACTGGTGCGCACGGGATTGGGCGTTGCGGCGCTGCCGGACTTTCTGTTGGGCGATGGCCTGCAACCCCTGAGCCCTGCATTGGAGGGGCGAGACACCGCGCTATGGCTGCTGACGCGCCCGGATTGTCGGGCGCTGCGCTCGGTGGTGACGTTGTTCGATGAGCTGGGACGGCATGTACGCTGGCCGCGGCGTTAGGTTTTTCGCACAAACTGCTCATGCATTTCGCACGTCAGGGTTTCGATACGCTCGGTCAGTTGCTTGGTCATTTCCGTCAGCCGGGTGTTTTGCTCCAGTAGTTCCAGCAACTGCCTGGTGGTCTGCGCGGCCTGGGCCTGGCGCTCGGTATTGGCGATGGCTAGGGCTTCGCGGTGTTGCGCATCGGCGTCGGACTGGGCTTTGTCTCGCGCCGCCTGGCGTGTCTGGGCCAGCAGGATCAGCGGTGCGGCGTAGGCTGACTGCAGGCTGAAGGCCAGGTTGAGCAGGATAAACGGGTACACGTCGAAGTGCGTGACGCCGCTCATGTTCAGCGCGACCCACAACACCACGATTGCGGTTTGCGCGCCGAGGAAGGTCGGCGTGCCAAAGAAGCGTGCAAAGGCTTCCGCCTTGAGGGCAAAGGTATCGTTGCCGAAGGTCGGCGCGAGGTGAGCGTGGCCTCGGTGAAAGCGCAGGTGGTCGACCGGCGCGACTTCTGGTTTGTCTGGGGTCATGGCGGGGGCGAATCCTTGGCGTGAACACAGTCAGCACTATAAACCGAGCCCCCGGCCAGGCACATGAAGAACGAGTCAGCTGTGGCCCCGCTCATTGGCAAACGCACTGACCGCCTGCACCGCCTCGCCGGTGCCTTCGCGAATCTGCAGGATTACCGTGCCGGCCTGGTTGGCCAACTCCACGCCTTGGGCTGCGCGGTCACGGGTCGTGCCCATGCTGTCGATGGCTTGGCGGGTTTCTTCCTGGATCATCGCAATCATGCTGGAGATCTCCGTCGTCGAGCCGCTGGTGCGTGCCGCCAATTGCCGCACTTCATCGGCCACCACGGCAAAACCACGGCCTTGCTCGCCGGCCCGTGCGGCCTCGATGGCGGCGTTGAGGGCCAGCAGGTTGGTCTGGTCGGCAATGCCACGAATAGTATTGACGATGGCGGTGATCTGCTGCGAACGCTCGCCGAGCTTGGCGATCAGTTGCGAAGAGGCATCAATGTCCACGGCAATTTCACGCATGCCCGTGGCGGTTTTCTGAATCACTTCAGCGCCTTTTTCCGCCATGTCCTGTGTGTTCAGGGACAGGTGGTAAGCCTGTGCAGCGCTTTGCGCATCGGCGGCATGTTGCAGCACCCGGGCGGTCACGTCCGAGGCGAACTTGACCACTTTGCACAGGCGTCCGCTGGCGTCGTACACCGGGTTGTAGTTGGCCTCCAGCCACAGGGTCTGGCCGTGTTTATCGATGCGCTCGAACTGGCCGTTGAACAGTTCGCCCTGGTTCAGACGGTTCCAGAACGCACTGTATTCCGGGCTGTTGGCCAACTCCGGCTTACAGAACAGGCGGTGATGCTTGCCCTGGATCTGCGCCAGGGTGTAGCCCATGCGCTGCAGGAAGTTCGCATTGGCGGTGATGATGGTGCCGTCGAGGTTGAACTCGATCATCGCCATGGCACGGTCGATGGCCTGCAGCTTGGCATTGGCTTCGCTTTCGGCCTGCAGGCGCGGGGTGACGTCCATGGCGTACTTCACCACTTTGATCACGCTGCCGGACTCATCGCGTACCGGGTTATAGCTGGCCTCCAGCCACACCGACTGCCCATCGCCGGCGACTCGCTCAAAGGTGCCGGACTGGAATTGGCCATTACGCAGGTGCGTCCACAACTGGTTGTACTCGGCGCTGCGGGCGAACGCCGGGGTGCAAAACATCCGATGGGGCTGGCCCAGGATCTGCTCGGCGCGGTAGTTCATGGTCTTGAGGAAGTTGTCGTTGGCCCGCAGCACGCGACCTTGCAGGTCGAATTCGATCACCGCCATGGACCGCTCGATGGCGTCCAGCAGGCTGGCTTGCTGGGCGTTGGTGTGCTGCAGGGTACTGATGGTTTTTTTATGGGCGTTGAATAGCATGTCGGGGGGCTCGGGCAAGCATGCGTAGGAGAAGGCATCCATGTATATGCGCCTGACCCCGTAGGGCGCGGGGCCTCACGGTTGACGTGCTCATTGTCAGCTTCCTTGTGCTGACAGCGGGAGTGGAACAGCGGATTCAGAGTGTTCAGCTTGCCAAGAAGTTCGCCCCTGGAGCAGGACCATTATTGGGCAGCCGACCAATGGCGGCATTATGCTATTGCTTTGGCGCTGCGACAGAGGATTCAGACGGGAAGTTGTAGGACAACTCAGGCGGAACAGGCGACCGCGTATTCACTGACCTTGACCCGGTTGCGCCCGGTTTTCTTGGCCACATAGAGGGCACGGTCGGCGGCGTTGAGCCACATGACGGCATCGCTGAAAACCGGTTGGAAGTCCGCCAGGCCGATGCTCAGGCTGATGCGCAACTCGGGGATCTGCGGGTTGCGATAGTTACTGAAGGTTTCACGCATGCGCTCCATGACGAGCACCGCTTCCTGCAGGGGCATCTTCGGAAGAATCACACAGAATTCATCGCCGCCGTAACGCCCTGCGAAGTCGTTTTCCCGCAGGTGCTGGCGCAATAGTTGGCTCAGTTGGCGCAGCACGGTATCGCCGACGATATGGCCGTGAGTGTCATTGATCTGCTTGAAGTGATCGATATCGATCAATGCGATGGTGGCCTGGCCTTGTTGCTGCTGGCACTTATGGAACTTGAGGTTCAGCAGGTCTTTCCACGAGCCGTGGTTGAGCAGGCCGGTCAGGCTGTCGATACGGCTAAGGGCGCTGAGGGTGCGTTTGTGCTCTGACAGTTTGATTGCCAGTTGATAGCAGACCATGCCGATGGCCATCGGGTAGAGCGTCAGCATCGGCAGGCAGGTGTAGACCTGGACGGGGCTGACATTGGGATTGAACGTGATCCCAAAGCACCACCACGCGATGCCGATTCCGCCCGCTTGTGCCACCAGCCCGCGCAGGAACAAACGCTTGCCGCCCGCCGCGACGTTGTTCATGGTCATCATCGACAGAATGGTCACGGTTGCCAGTGGTGTGAATTGGATGGCCGCGGCCCAGAAGCCACCAAACAGGGAGTCATAGAGCATGTTGCGTTGCTCGGCCTGATAGGGGAAAGGCGAGCGGGTAGAAAGCAGGTAGGCCACATGTGCCCAGGCATACCCGTTGAACAACAGCAACGCCCACACCCAGCCGGGCATCGACAAGGGGGACAACGCTCCGATCACGCTGATGCTGCCGATACCCAGGCCGATAATCCTTGGCTTGTAGATACGTCTGGCAAATGAAAGCCCTTTGCCTCGTTTGTTTTCCATAGGTCTTGGGTCAGCTCTGTTTTTGCAGATACGGCAGCAAGTGTCAGTGGTTTAAACCGCTGATCGGATTAGGGATGTGAATATTGTCAGTGATTCGTGTGGGAATAATTAGTGTCCTTCCAGGCCATTTGTGCCGAGAAGCGTACGAATACATTAAAAGCGACCTTAAGTGTCGTTCCAGGGCAAGTATCAGCGCAGGTGGGCCGAAGGTATTTCGTAGCCTGCCAGGAACAAGTCGATTGCCGACTCGATAACATGGGCCTGGGCGGCGGTGTCGAGGGTGGGTTGGCCCAGGGTGATCTGCGGCCAGAAGGCAAAGGCCTTGAGCAGGCTCTGGATCTGGTGGGCGGCAAAGGCCGGGTCGGTGCAGGACAGGCGGCCATCGTCCCGGGCTGCGCGTACCCACTGGGTAAAGCCTTCTTCGCGCTGGCTCAGACGGTTGACCATGTCTTGTGCACGTTCCGGTGAATGGATGGTGGCGGCGATGGCAACGCGGGCCAGGTCTAGAAAGTTGGTGTCCGACATCATCTTCATCTTCGCTTCCAGCAACCCGCGCAGTTGCTCGCGCAGCGGGCGGTCGCTGGTGTAGATCACATCCAGTTGCGCGACGGTGCTGGCCCAGAGCTGGTGGAGGATCTCTGCGAACAACTCTTCCTTGCTGGGGAAATGGTTGTACACCGTGCGCTTGGAAACACCGGCGGTGGCGGCGATCTTGTCCATACTGGTGACCTCGAACCCATTTGCCCGGAACTCGGCGATGGCCGCCGCTACGATAGCTTCGCGTTTGCGGTCAGTGAGGCGTTGAGGTGCAGTCGCAGTCATGGATGGCATTCGGCTCTGAAAGGAAAATTACACTGGGTAGTTTACTTGCTCCGAGATTTGTTGCAATGTAGAAACTACACTGTGCAGTGTAAATTTACCGCGCAGTGTAATTTATGCGCGGACCCCCAGGAGTCACTCTGCAATGGCCACCCTCTCAACCCGACTCGACCCGGCGCCGGCAGCGCTCAAACCTGCCGAGCAGGACCAGGGACACTTCAGCAACGACGCCCCGGTACAGCACGGTGGTTTTGGCAAGACGTTGCGTATTTTCTGGAACATGCTGTTCAACAAACCGCGCAGCACGCGCCCGGTAGGCGCGATCCCGGTGCAACCGCTGACCCGCGAGCAATTGTTGGCCGCCCCGGACCACAGCGTGTTCCGCCTGGGGCATTCCACCGTGCTGCTGAAAATGCGCGGTAAGTTCTGGCTAACCGACCCAGTGTTTGCCGAGCGCGCCTCACCGTTCAGTTGGGCCGGCCCCAAGCGGTTCCACCAGCCACCTATCAGTCTCGAAGAGCTGCCGCCATTGGAGGCGGTGATTCTTTCGCACAATCACTACGACCACCTTGACCGCAAGGCGGTCGTGCAACTGGCCGACAAGACGCGATACTTTCTCGCGCCATTGGGCGTGGGGGACATCCTGATCAAATGGGGCGTCGACACCAGCAAAGTGCGTCAGTTGGATTGGTGGCAGGGCACCGAGGTGGAGGGCATACGTTTTGTCGCCACCCCTGCGCAACATTTTTCCGGGCGCGGCCTGTTCGATGCCAACCAGACGCTGTGGTGTTCCTGGGTGATGATCGATGGCCCGCGGCGGATCTTTTTCAGCGGCGATACCGGCTATTTCGACGGTTTCAAACGTATCGGCGAGCAGTACGGTCCGTTCGACCTGACGCTGATGGAAACCGGCGCCTACAACGTCGACTGGCCCCACGTGCACATGCAGCCGGAGCAAACCCTGCAAGCGCATATCGACCTCAAGGGCCGTTGGCTGCTGCCCATCCACAATGGCACCTTTGACCTGGCATTCCATGCGTGGCACGAGCCCTTCGATCGCATCATGGCCCTGGCGTGGGAGCGCAGTGTGTCGATCACCACGCCGGCGATGGGACAGATGTTCAATCTGAACCAGCCGGAGCGTGGGCATGCATGGTGGCTGGACGTGGAAACCCAAGGCACGCAAGAGCCGCTCGTGAGCTGAACACCGAGGTAACCGAAAAAGGATTTTTCAGCGTGTTTCAGCGCTGCGACAGCGGCAGGAAGAGGGTGCGATGATCCCCGAAACATCATGCTTCGGGGGTAATTCTGATGGAAGACAAGTGTAGGAAAATCTGGCCGCAGGCTTCGCCTTGCCGGCCTGGGCAATTGTTGCCAGCGTTCGCAGAACCCTGTGCACCGCCCGCTACAGCGTCCAACGCTCCTGCCGACAGTGCGAGCCCCCGCGGTATTGCTTTCGATACCGACTCCCACCCCCATGCGCCAATCGGTGTGCTCATCCCCGGATACAGCGTGCCGGGGATTTCCATCAAACCCGTGCGTGACCCTTCGTTATCGCTGATCGCCTTGAGTGGCGTCGAGCCCGAGACGCCGGTGATGGTGGCGGTGCCGCTGGTGCGGAACAACAGCTCGTTCGCCACCGCGCAATCACTGGCGGGGTGGCGTGTAGGCTTTGCCGACCGCTATGTCCGTAGTAGTGATCACGAACCGATTGAGCACAGTGTCGCCTTCCTGTGTGCACTGGACACCCTGCGTCAGACCGCTGTGCAGTTGGTGCCGGTGGCCGCACAACGCATGGATGACACGGCCAGGTTTTGCGCGCATACCCGTAATGAAATCGACGACCTCACGTTGGCATATCGTCTTGATGCCCTGGTGTCTGATGGCAGCAGCGCGGCCTTTCATGGTGCTTGCGGGAGCGGCTATCCACGCCTGGAGGCACCGCTCGAAGGCGGGGGCACGCTGTACTTCTACGGCTCGCGCCGGGCACGGGATTCGCTGATGGCATTGGTGCAGGGCTACAAAAATAAGGTCGCTTGCCTCGCGGCGGGCAGGGCGCAAACTACCGCTGATGTTGAGTAATCCCACGCTGTGAACGGGCTGGGTCTCGCTGCTGGGAAGGAGGGATGTTTTTAGACTGACGTACGGATCAACGTTGATTCGTTGTTATTTCTTACCCTTCCCTGGAGGTGATTCATGTTTGGAATTGGCCATGGTCTGAATGTGTTTGTCAGTCACGCTGCGCCGTTTGTAGCCGCGCAAAAGTCCAAGACGGCGGCGAACCCTGTTCCGCCCGGAACGGAGTACGCCACGGTTCAGCAACTGGGCGAGCAAATGGGCAGGCTCGGGGCGTTCACTGCGGCAGATTTGGTCGGTTACCTGCAAGCGCGTATCCGCATGCTGGACCCTGCGTTGAACTCGGTGATTGAGCTAAACCCCAAGGCCCTGGAAGCGGCCCGCGAGCTGGACCGCGAACGCGCCAGCGGCAAGGTGCGGGGGCCGTTGCATGGCATTCCCATTCTGGTCAAGGACACCGTGGAAGTTGAAGGCATGCAAGCCAGTGCAGGGGCATGGGGACTTGTCGGGGCTCCCGTCAGCAAGAGCGCCCCCATCGTTCAGCGCCTGATCGAGCAGGGCGCGGTGATTCTGGGGACCACCAACCTGACTGAAATGGCGGGTTTTCGTGGCGGCCCCGATGGCTACAGCAGCCGCGGCGGCCAAACCCGCAACCCGCATGGTGCGGACGCGGACGTGGGCGGCTCCAGCTCCGGCTCGGCTGCGGCGGTCGCGGCTGGGCTGGCCCCCCTGGCAGTGGGGACCGAGACCAACGGTTCGATCATCGTGCCGGCGGCGCTCAATGGTGTGGTTGGCCTCAAGCCCAGCGTCGGTTTGTTGAATCGCGAGGGGATCATGCCTGCCAGCCGGCGGCAGGACACGCCGGGGCCGATGACCCGTTCGGTTTTGGATGCCGCGCTGATGCTCAACGCCATGACCAACGACCCCCAGGCTCCTGCCGGGGCGCAGGCTGTCGATTACACCCGACAACTGGTGCCAGGCGCCTTGCTCGGCAAGCGTATCGGTTACCCCACGACGTTTTCGGACGGCGCTACAACCCTGCCGGTGGTTAACAGCGAACAGTTCAACCAGACACTGGAAGTACTGCGCAAACAAGGTGCGATTCTGGTTCCGATCAACATGCGCCTGGCCGATGCTTCACGCTACGACGAACTGCTGCTTGGCAATGTGAAGGAAGAATTGAACGGCTATTTGGCCAAGCGAGAGGGACTGCCGGTCAAGTCGCTCAAAGAGCTGATCAGATTCAACGATGCGCGTGAGGGGACACAGGCCGATCACCAGCCTGTCCTCAAAGAGATCGACGCATCCACCCTCACACCGGAACAAAGCCAGGCAGCCTGGGATGAGCTTCTGCGGGATTTTCGCGGTACGGTGGATGAGCCCATCAAAGAGCATAATCTGGATGCCATCGTGTCGGATGTCGACAGCAACAGCTACTTTGGCGTTGCAGCTGCTGGCTACCCGGGAATCACGGTCCCCTCGGGCGCGACCGAGGACGGCCTGCCTGGCAGCGCCTACTTTTTCGGCACCGCCGGTTCCGAAGCTCAACTGCTGGCCGTGGCGTATGGCTATGAGCAGGGTTCCCAGGCCGCCATCAAGCCGAAGCTTTCGGCCCCGCATGCACTTGCCAACTCGTAGCGTGCTGCCGGGCTGTGGTGTGACAGCCTAGGGCCCAGGACCAGGCGCGCACGTTCGCAGGCGTGCTGGTTTTTGCCTCAATGATGCGCCGGGCAGTTGCAACTTAAGGTTTGGCGTATCGACGGTCAGACTCAGTGCCGAGGAAAGAACACCATGGCCTACAGAATTCACATCCTCGGCGCTGCGGGTGCCGGCACCACGACCCTGGGCAAGGCCATGGCCGAACGTCTGGGGGTTGCCTACTTCGATTCGGATTTCTTCTATTGGCAGCAAACCCCCGACCCTTTTACCGTTGCCCGGCCCCGGGATGAACGCATCCGCCTGCTGCAAGAGCAGACGGCGGGCCTGCACAGCTGGGTGCTGTCAGGTTCGCTGTGCGGTTGGGGCGACCCGATGCTCCCGCAGTTCACGCACGTGGTGTTCCTGCGTCTGGACGCCGAAACCCGCCTGCATCGATTGCGCCTGCGAGAAGTGCAACGCTACGGCGATGAAGTGCTGGAGGGCGGCAACCGCCACGCCAACAGTCTCGCCTTCCTCGCCCTGGCCGCCCGTTACGACGACGGCAACCACAGCCTACGCAGCCTGCGTCGGCATGAGACCTGGTTGAAGGCGCTGAGCTGCCCGGTGATCCGGTTGGATGTCAGGCACCATTCGGTTGAGGCGTTGGTGGGGCAATTGCTTGAAAGGTTGCGTGAAACCAGTGCTCAAGCAAATAGCACTTCAATTCGACCCTGAACACGCGACGCGGGAGCGGTGCTGATGACAATTTGCACATCGCGCCCTAGCAGCGACAAGCATTCCAACATCTTGGCCTCACTGATGCCTCGGAATTTTCCACGAAGCATTTCCGACACTTTGGGTTGTGACAACCCGAGAATCACTGAAGCCTGGGTTTGAGTGAGATTACGTGCCTTGAGGATCTCGCCGATTTTGGCTGCGAGCTGCGCCTTGACCTGCATTTCGGCAGCGTTGGGCTGACCAATATCCTCATAGACATTGCCGCTGCTTTCTTCGATCTCAATGGTTTCGTGATGCTTGTGCATGATCCTGCGCCGCCTTGAGTCGCTGTTTGATCAGTTGTATGTCGTGCTGCGGGGTTGCAATGCCTTTTGTGGATTTTTTCTGAAAACAATGGAGGACATAAACAGCGGAGCCAAACCGAACGGTGTACACCCCTCGATAAGTGTTGCCGTCGAAATCCTCGATGATCTCCAGTACTGCGTTACCTCCAAATCCTTTCAATGCTTTTGTTTGTGAATGCCTTCCACCTTCTTGAGCAAGATGCAGTGCAAAACCGAAAATGTCTTGAACTGAACCCGGCATCAACTGAAGGTCTTTTTTGCTGGCGCCCACCCACAGCAGTGGCTTCCATGAGCTCATGAGAGGTTATACCTAAATAGGGATAAGTGGCAGTGCAGGTAAAAAATTTACTCTGCTGTCTCATGAACGACCTGGAGCGTTGGCTGAGGCGTACCGCCCCGCACACTCATCCCCCAACCCGGCGCAAACCCCGGGAAGAACACCAACCCTTCGGCCTCCAGGCGAAACGCCAATGCCAGGCGGGTGTCATCACCCACGTCGCCCTGGCTTTCAAACTGTTGAAGCGCCTGCACCGTCACACCTGCCAGGCGGGCCAGTTGTTCCTGGCTCCAGCCCAGTATGGCGCGAGCCTGCACGCTGTGCTTGGGGGTGAATTGGTGCAGGACGATCTGCTGTTCTACGAAAGAGCTCATTGCCAGAGAGGACATGGGGTTTCTCCAGGTTCGACGGGGGAAGGCAAACTATACTGTGTTTTTGTACAGTTGTTTTGACCGCTCATCAACTGGATGCTGGACAACCCACTATTCCACCCCTGGCGCCTCCCGAATGATCAGGTGATCCAGGTTTTCAATATTCGCGCTGAACACCCCGAACGTCTGTTCGGGGTTCTTCTTGCTGGGCACCTGTTTGAGCGTCGGCGTCACCCCGTAGAAGAAGCAATACAACGCCTGCTCACTGTCCACTGCTGCCTTGATCTGCTCCAGGAACGCTTTGCGCTTGCGGTAGTTCTCGATGAGTTTTTTACTCAGGTAAACGTTGACCGAGTAGGGCTTCTTGTCGAGCCACACTTTCTTTTCGAAGTCGATGCGAAAGCTGCTGGTGTAGTCCTTGATCGCCTTGATCCTGCCCCAGTAGATCAGGCCCTTGTTGTCTTGCAGGTATTCGATTTTCTTGAAAAACGTCCAGTAGGTTGCCGTGTGATCGCCGATCTTCAACGGCATGCGCTTGAGCTTGTCCTTGTCGTCGATATTCGACACATAACATTCCACCGGGTGGGCGAAGACGCTGGTTTTGTCCGGTGCGGCATCGCTGGTGCCGACGAGCGCACCGGGCCGGGTTGGCGATGACTGTGTTGAGTCTTGCGCAAGGTTTCCCTCAGTGCCCGCCAGCGGTTTCTTGCGTTCGTACTGACGCCGCGTCAGTACAAACTCCGATGGGAAGTTGTCCTCTCGCTCGTCGTCGTGTTCACCCGTCGCCGGCTTGTGGGTGCTGGCATAGCGGCAGCCGTCGATATGCCGGGTGCTGGTCTTGTTCTTGAAGTGCGGTGTGCGCTGATAATTGACGTTTTTGGCGTTGAAGGTACTCAGCGCATTCCCCGTGTCGAATGCCCCACGGCATTCATCGTTGGGGCACAGGAAGCGATCCTTGTCGGAGTCGAAGTCAGCGGTTTCGTCGAAATTCAGGTCTCTTACATCGTAGATCGACAGCTTGTCATCGAGACTCAGGCTGTAGGCCGTGTCGAATTTCATGGGGCTCGGGTCCGTGAGATATTTCGCTATTAATAGCGGGATCCAGCACAAATATCAGCAAGAACCTGCTACCCGTCGCCCACTCAAGAAGCACAAGGTGCCCCCGATCGCAGTCAGTGCGCCGAGGGCATAGAACATGCTGGTAGGGGCGGCGTTGATCAATAAATACCCACAGATGACCGGGCTCATTGCCCCGCCGAACGCGGCCAGGTTTTGCGCACCGTAGTAACTGCCGCGCAGCGCATCGGGGGCGATGGTATCGATAAACAGAAATTCCGACGGGTAGATGATCATCTCGCCCAAGGTGAACACAAACATCGCCAGGCACCAGGTGAGCAGGCTGTCTGCCAGGCTGAAACCAACCAGCCCGACGATGAACAGCAAGGTGCCCAGCACGATCCAGTAGCGCAGTTGTTCGCGTTTGAGAAAGCGGCCGATCTGGTACTGCATCAGAATCACGGTGATAGCGTTGCAGGCCAGCACCGCAGACAGAATCTTCAACGCGTCGGCAGGCTTGTAGGCCACCAGCAGAAATTGCGACAGATACAACGTATAGCGCCCGTGGACAATGGTGCTCAACAAGCTACCGCCGGTGAACAGGATCAGCGTGCGGTCGCTGCGTAACGTACGCAGGGTCGTGAGAAAACTCAAGGGCTTGTTGCTGTCATCCTGTTGCGTCGGCGGGATGCCGATCATCAGGAACAGGCTGCCAAACGCAATGGCACTGGCGATCAGAAAGGGCGCCAGTTGCATGTGACCGGCAATCACCACACCAAGCATCGGGCCCGTGGCGTAGCCAACGTTGGTCAGGGTGTAGCGCAGCGAAAATACCTTGGCGCGCTCCGCCACCGGCAGGTTCTCGCTGATGATGGCTTTGGAGCCGATCAGGAACAGCGCCGACGCCGCCTCGGTGATCACAAGTGTCAAGGTGGTGAGGTAGAGATTGCTGGCAAAGGTCAGCAAAAGAAAACCGATGGAGCTGGACAGCATGGCCAGGATCAACAGCTTGCGCTTTTCCAGGCGGTCGATGATGTAGCCGCCGTACAGGCCGAGCAACGTGGCGGTAAACACGGCAATGCCCATCAGCAGGCCGATGTCTTGCTGGTTGAGGCCCAGCCGGGTGCTCAACAGCAGCGCCAGCAACGGGCTGGTCATGGCACGGCTGACCACGATGGTCACCGAGCAAATCATCAGGCGACGGATTACCAAAGAGTAGGTGGGCACGGTGGGGCGAGCGTCCTTGTTATTGCTTTGAGACAACACCGGTCGAATGGGAAAACAGACCGCCTGTGGGAGCGAGCAAGCCCGCTCCCACAGTCAGGCCGGGTTACTGCCCGGCGTTGATGCTGATTTTTTCTACCGCACCTTGCTCCAGGTCCCACTTCTTCAGGATCTTGCCGTAGGTCCCGTCATCGATCATGCCCTGCAGCGCTGCACTGATCGCGCTGACCAGCTCGGTATTGCTCTTCTCGATGCCCAGCCCGGTGAACTGCTTGGAAATCGCCAGCCCCACCGGCTTGTATTTACCTTTATCCAACGACATCAGATAAGGAATCGTCTCGCTGCCCTGCATGGCCGCATCCAGGCGGTTCTGCTGCAATTGCGCCCGTGCATCCGCCGAGCCTTCGGTGCCGATCACCACGATTGCCGGCTTACCCGCCGCTTCGCAGTTTTGCTTGCTCCACGCGGCAATTTCCGACGGCCAGGTGGTACGGCGGCTGGTGCCGACTTTTTTACCGCACAGGTCAGTCAATTCCTTGAGGTCTTCACGCTTGGCCAGGGTGTACAGCTGCGGGCCGCTGGTGAAGTAGTCGATAAAGGTCACTGACTTCTGGCGTTCGGCGGTATCGCTCATGCCCGACAGCACGATGTCCACGCGTTTGGTGGTCAGGCCGCTGAGCATTTGCTCGAAGGCGGTTTCCTGCCATTTGATCTTCACGCCCAGGCGTTCGCCCAGGGCGTTGCCCAGGTCAAAGTCCAGGCCGGTGATCTTGTTGGTGGCCGGGTCCTTGAAATCCATTGGCGGGTAGTTCGGCACGATGGCCGCGCTGATCTCGCCTTTCTCCTTGATTGCCGCCGGCAATGCCGCGAAAACTGCAGTGGAGGCCATCAGGCCCGCGAGCAAGGTGGGGATAAACAATTTTTTCATGGAGGCGTTCTCGTTAGTTTTCTAGTTAAGTGCGAACGGCAGAAATAAAGCTTTGGGTACGCGGGTTTTGTGGGCTTATTAGAATGTCTTCGGGGCTGCCGGCTTCCACAATCTGGCCGGCGTCCATAAACACCATGCGGTTGGAGACTTCGCGGGCAAAGCCCAACTCATGGGTGACCACGATCATGGTCATGCCGGTGGTCGCCAGGTCGCGCATCACCGACAGCACTTCACCGACCAACTCCGGGTCGAGGGCTGATGTGGGCTCATCAAACAACATCAGCTTGGGGCGCATCGCCAGCGCACGAGCAATCGCCACACGCTGTTGCTGGCCGCCGGATAACTCCACCGGGTAGGCATTGCGTTTGTCCGCCAGGCCCACGCGCGCGAGTAACTCCAGCGCATCTTCGGTGGCTTCCTTGGGTGAACGCTTGAGGACCTGGCACGGGCCTTCGATGATGTTCTGTAACACGGTCATATGCGGGAACAAATTGAAGCGCTGGAACACCATGCCCGTCGCCAGGCGTTGGCGGGCGATCTGCGCTTCATTCATCTCATGCAGCTTGTTGCCGACCACGCGGTAACCGACTAGCTCGCCGTCGACCCACAGGCCGCCCTTGTCGATTTTTTCCAGCTGGTTGACGCAGCGCAGCAGGGTACTTTTGCCCGAGCCCGATGGGCCGATGATGCACATGACCTCGCCTTGCTCGACCTCGATGTTGATGTCACGCAGCGCGTGATACTCGTCGTAATACTTGTTCAGGTTGACGGCCTTGACGATGCTTCTCATGGGGCAAATCTCCTCAACCAGGCTTACGAACGCTTGCCGGCGCCGCGGGCAAAACGACGCTCGAGGCGGCTTTGACCAAATGAAAGAACAGTCACCACCGCCAGGTACCAGATGCCGGCCACCATCAGCAGCTCCATGACCCGCGCGTTGGCGTAGTAGATGTTTTGCGCGTTGTGCAGCAGCTCCGAGTATTGGATGACGCTGGCCAGGCTGGTCATTTTCACCATGCTGATGAACTCGTTGCCTACAGGCGGAATGATCACGCGCATGGCCTGCGGCAGAATCACCCTGCGCAGGGCCTGCAAGCTCGGCATGCCGATGGACTTGGCCGCTTCGTACTGGCCCGTGTCGACCGACAGCAAACCGGCACGCACCACCTCGGCGGTATAGGCCCCCTGGTTGATGCTGAGGCCGAGCAGGGCGGCCACAAAGGGCGTCATCAGGTCGACGGTGTCGATGCTGAACAGGCCGGGAATCGCGATCACCGGGAAAATCAACGCCAGGTTGAACCACAGCAGCAGTTGCAGAATCAGCGGCGTACCCCGGAACAGCCAGGTGTAAGTGATGGCCACGTAGCGCAGGATCGGGTTGGCCGACATGCGCATGATCGCCGTGATGACCCCGATCACCACGCCCAGCGCCATCGCCAGGATCGACATGACGATGGTATTCACCAGGCCCCACAGAATCGCCTCGGACGTGAGGAACTGGCCGATGTAGGACCATTCGATCTGGCCATTGGCGAAGGCGCGTAACAACGCGACCAACACGATCACGATCAAGGTGGCAAAAAACATCCGCCCGTAATAGCGACGCGGCACGTGCTCGTACTGCGTGATATCAAACTGGTTTTCGGACAACTTGCGCTCGGCTTCCAAGCGCTCTGCCGGGGTTTGGTTCATGGTGCTACTCCAAAACTGATCACGTTCCAACAGCTGTACAGGGTTCAAAGGTGGGAGCGGGCTTGCTCGCGAAAGCGCCCGCCCGAACAGCACAAAATTCCCAGTGATCGTTCCCACGCTCTGCGTGGGAATGCATCCCGTGACGCTCCGCGTCACCCTTGCGCATGAACGGGACGCAGAGCGTCCGGGGCGGCATTCCCACGCAGAGCATGGGAACGATCGTCACAGGTGTGGGTTAAATTCGAAATCCGGTGTAGCTGTCAGCCCATTTTTGTTGAGCGGCCAACGATACCTTCAACCGCTCAATCTGCTCTTTAACCCGTTCCGGCGCCGTCCCACCCCACCCATTGCGCGCCGCAATCGCCGCTTCCAGTGTCAGGCAGTCGCGCACCTGCGGCGTCAACCGCGCATCCACCTCAGCCAGCAGCGCCGGCGAGGCTTCCCACAACTCAATCTCATGCTTCTCACAGGCTTGTACCAACGCGCCGGTAATCTCATGCGCCTCCTTGAACGGCACACCCCGCGTGGCCAACCAATCCGCCACCTCCGTCGCCAGGGTGAAACCCATCGGCGCCTGCCGCCGCAGCTCTTGCACCTGCACCTGCATGGTCGCGACCATACCGGCCAGCGCCGGCAGCACCAGCAGCAGGGTGTCGACGCTGTCGAGCACACTGTGTTTGTCTTCACTCAAATCGCGGTTGTAGGACAGCGGCAAGGATTTGAGCGTCGACATCAACCCGGTCAGGTTGCCAATCAATCGCCCGGCCTTGCCCCGCGCCAATTCGGCAATGTCCGGGTTCTTTTTCTGCGGCATGATCGAGCTGCCAGTGGCGTAGGCATCATCCAAGACCACCCAGCGGAACTGGCGCGAAGACCACAGGCAAAACTCCTCCGACAGCCGCGAAATATTCACCCCGAGCATGCCCGCCACAAACAG
Source organism: Pseudomonas sp. R11F (assembly GCF_050312575.1). NCBI lineage: Bacteria > Pseudomonadati > Pseudomonadota > Gammaproteobacteria > Pseudomonadales > Pseudomonadaceae > Pseudomonas > Pseudomonas sp. R11F. The sequence goes on from NZ_JBNPJU010000049.1 coordinate 23,945, forward strand.
AAACTCCGCCACATGGTCACGGCTTGCTACGGCGTCGATAGAGTTTTCGCACGGCCCGGTGTAGCCCATTTCCTTGGCCGATTGTTCCGGCTGACGCGCAATCGCCGAACCGGCCATGGCCGCTGCACCGAGGGGCGACAACGCCGTACGCGCATCCCAATCGATCAACCGTTGCACATCGCGCAGCATTGACTGGGCGTGGGCCAACAAGTGATGGGCGAACACAATCGGTTGCGCCTGCTGCAAGTGCGTGAAGCCCGGGCAGATGCTCTCAACATGCTGCTCGGCCTGTTGCACCAGCGCCTGTTGCAAAGCCAGCACTTGAGTGGCGATGGTGCGCACATGGTCGCGCAGGAAAAGGCGCAGATCATTGGCCGTCTGATCGTTACGCGAGCGCCCGGCACGCAGCTTGCCGCCCAGGGCGCCGAGGCGCTCGGTCAGTACGCGTTCGATGAAGGTGTGCACGTCCTCGTCATCCAGGGTTGGATGCAGGTTGCCGGCGGCGAAATCTGCGCCGATGCCGTCCAAGGCTTGCAGGGTACGCAAGGTTTCCGACTCATCCAGCAAACCGGCGCGCTGTAACTCACGGGCATGGGCACGGGAGCCGGCCAGGTCATAGGGCGTGAGGCGAAAATAGCGCTCTGGGCAACGCGACAACGCGGCCAATGCCGCAGACGGACCGGTCTTGAAACGAGCGCCCCAAAGGCGGTCGGTGGGCTGGGACATGGAGGTTCCTCACGCTTGTTTTTAGAAGAGTCGGAGGCAGTAAAAATAAATTTCTAACGGCGTAGAACCGGCGTCTGACGCGCCGTATTCAAGGTTGCCAAGGGCGGATGTTTATGTTCATTATCGCCGCCTGGCTATATTCAAGGATTGGGTTCAAGCCTGTTGAATATGGCACTAGAGGTCAACGCGTATTATGGAAACCCCACTTTCCACTTCTGGAAACCTGCCACCCAAACCCGGCGCAAGACCGCCGCTGCAATTGAGCGGGCTGGACTTCAAGTTGCTGCGGGTATTCATGGCTGTGGTCGAGGCCGGCGGTTTCAGCGCCGCGCAAAACGAGCTGAATGTGGGCTTGGCAGCTATCAGCAAACAGATTTCCGACTTGGAAATCCGCATTGGCATGCGCCTGTGCACCCGGGGCAGGGAAGGCTTCGGGCTGACCGAAGAAGGCAAGTTGGTGTATCAAGCTTCCATCGAGTTATTTACCTCGGTCGACAGTTTTCGCGACAAGCTTAGTTCAGCGCAAAATGAACTGATCGGCGACCTTAGTGTGGGCGTTATTGATAACACCGTATCGGACGTTAATTCACCGCTTATTGCGGCCCTGGGAAAATTACATAGTGAGTCGCCCAAGATTCGATTACGCCTGCACGCCTCACAACTGGATGAAGTTGAGCGCGGCGTAGTGGAAGGGCGCCTGGTTGCCGGCATCGTCCCGGTCTACCAACGCCGCGAGGAATTCGACTACTTCCCGCTGTACGAAGAAAAGGCCCACGCCTACTGCGCAACAGGGCATCCACTCTTCAATGCGAGCGATATCACGCCCGAAGTCTTGCGCCAATACGAAGTGGTGAACCATCGGTATGCGATCCATCGCGACAAGGCCAACTTCGTCAACTACGACAGCCAGTCAGCCTCGGCCTCCCAGGTTGAAGCCGTGGCCATCCTGATCCTTACCGGCCGCTTCCTCGGCTTCCTGCCGGAACACTACGCAACGCCGCTAGTGAGAGAAGGCCGCCTGCGCGTACTGTGCTCGGAGCAGGTCCACCTGAGCACGGCATTCAACCTCATCCTGCGCCACAACGCACCGCGCAGCCCCATGGTAAAAGCCTTCGCCACAGCCCTGGGCGTAGACCTGAAAGCCGCGACATAAATACCTGCCGACCACAAATCATCGGATTGGCAAAGATCAAATGTGGGAGCTGTCGAGCCCCAGCGAGGCTGCGAAGGGATCGACGCGATTTCCCTGTCGAGCCCATAAACCCGTATCGCCTCGACTCGTAGCAGCCCATGCTAGTGCGATAACGCTGGCATTCTTCGGATGTTTGCCAGATAGCTTTGAAATAGAGCATTCTCGAATCATCATTCTTCCCAGTCTTTCCTTACCCAGAGAGGTGTTCTCTATGTCTTCTGGAACCGTCTTTACTAACAACCGTACGCAAAATATTCGCATCCCTGCCGACATGCGTTTTCCTGCGGGAGTGAAGACCGTGGAGGTCCGTGCTGTGGGAAGAGAGCTGATCATTTCGCCTGTTGAAAACACTTGGGACAGCTTTTTTCTTGCCAGTGAATCGGTATCTGAAGATTTCATGGAGGAACGTGCCGATCAAACCCAGCAAGAACGAGAGTCTTTTGATGATTAGTACGTGCTTGATACCAACATCGTGATCTACATCATCAAGCGTCGTCCGATCGAAATATTGGAAAAATTCAATGCCAATGTTGGGCGTATGGTGATCTCTCTTTCATCACCCTGCTGAGCTGATGCATGGCGCAGAAAAGAGTCAGTTCGTAGAAAAAAATACGCGAGCCGTGGAAGACTTCTCTTCCCGGCTCAATGTCTTTAGCTACGACGACAAGGCCGCTTTTCACTACGGCTCGATACGTTCAGATCTGGAGAAAAAGGGCACGCCTATCGGCGTCAATGACCTACACATTGCCGGGCACGCTAGAAGCTCAGGCTTGGTCTTGGTTACTAACAATGAAGGTGAGTTCAAGCGCGTAAATGGCTTGATTGTGGAAAACTGGTTAGGCGTCTAGTGCAGACTTCCTGCCAACCCCACCCACGTCATCACTGCAACCGATCCCGCTTTTTCTTCTTCGCATGAAAATGCCGAAAATGCGCATCCTGCGCCGCTGCCAACAACTCCCGATCCCCTCGCGTATCGCCCCAGGCCCGCAGCCGGTATTCCCCCAGGTCGCCATACACCGCCTCAAGCCGCAGCACTTTGTTCTCACAGCGGCAGTTATTCCCGGTGAGCTTGCCGGTCAATACGCCATCAACCACCTCAAGCTCAGTGCCAATCAACTTGATCCCCAGCCGATTCGCAAACGGCTGCAACACCAACGCCGGCGACGCAGAACACAGCGTCACCACGGCCCCCGAGTTCACCTCATCGGCCACCGACTGCAAGCCCTTGGGGCGCATCAACTTGCTCCAATAGCGCTGGCAATACGCCTCGGCCTGCTGCTGAACCCACGCCTTCTCCACCCCGGTCATAAAGGTGCGAATCAGTTGTGCCTTCAACTCATCCCGGCTGATCTGCCGCACCAAAAAGCGCAGCCCCGGCACCGCCAGCTTGACCATCCGGCCATAGAACTCACCGGGGCCAAAGGCGAACTTGAGGAAGGGCACAAAACTGTCGTGGTGGGTCAGCGTGCCGTCGAAGTCAAAGACGGAAAGTACTTTGGCGTCAGCGGGGCCGGCTTCGAGCATGTCTGGGTTCACGGGTAGGCCTCGGTCCTATCTAAATGTTTAAGCGTGCATCAGGTGTGACAGCAGGAGTCTACTCCCGTGCCAATCTTCCGATCTTGGCGTAAAGCCCTTCGGTAAAAGCCTCCCGATCACTCGACCGGTGACAACGCTGATGGCAATTGGGGCATAAGGCTACAGCATTGGTGATGCGATCCGAACCCTTCTGGGCGAGGTGCTTGATGTGATGTGCTTCAAGAGATGGCGATTCAACGCCAACTTTGAGTTCACTAGAAATTAAAAAGCCCTGAACGAGTCAGGGCTTTTTGATACTGCCTGGCTTCGGGAGAATCAGTCCCAGCTCAGCGCGCCGCCGGTCTGGTACTCGATCACCCGAGTCTCGAAGAAATTCTTCTCTTTCTTCAAGTCCATGATCTCGCTCATCCACGGGAACGGGTTGGTAGTGCCTGGATACTCTTCCTTAAGACCAATCTGCGACAAGCGACGGTTAGCGATGAACTTCAAATAGTCTTCCATCATCGCCGCGTTCATCCCCAGCACGCCGCGAGGCATGGTGTCGCGAGCGTATTCGATCTCCAGCTGCGTCCCTTGCAGGATCATCTGGGTCGCTTCTTCCTTCATCTCGGCATCCCACAGGTGTGGGTTTTCGATTTTGATCTGGTTGATCACGTCGATACCGAAGTTCAGATGCATCGACTCGTCGCGCAGGATGTACTGGAACTGCTCGGCGACGCCGGTCATTTTGTTGCGGCGGCCCATGGACAGGATCTGGGTGAAGCCGCAGTAGAAGAAGATGCCTTCCAGCACGCAGTAGTAGGCGACCAGGTTGCGCAGCAGTTCCTTGTCGGTCTCGACGGTACCGGTTTCGAACTTCGGATCGGAGATCGAACGGGTGTATTTCAGGCCCCAGGCGGCTTTTTTGGCGACCGATGGGATCTCGTGGTACATGTTGAAGATCTCGCCTTCATCCATGGCCAGCGATTCGATGCAGTACTGGTAGGCGTGGGTGTGGATCGCTTCTTCGAAAGCCTGGCGCAGGATGTACTGGCGGCACTCCGGGTTGGTGATCAGGCGGTACACGGCCAGGACCAGGTTGTTGGCGACCAGCGAGTCGGCGGTGGAGAAGAAGCCGAGGTTGCGCATGACGATGCGGCGTTCGTCGTCGGTCAGGCCCTCGGGGTTTTTCCACAGGGCGATGTCGGCGGTCATGTTGACCTCTTGCGGCATCCAGTGGTTGGCGCAGCCGTCGAGGTACTTCTGCCAGGCCCAGTCGTACTTGAAAGGCACGAGCTGGTTGAGGTCGGCGCGGCAGTTGATCATGCGTTTTTCGTCAACGGCGACGCGGGCGGAGGCGCCTTCGAGTTCGGCGAGGCCTTCGGCGATGTCGAGTTTGTCGAGGGCGGCCTTGGCGCGCACGATGGCGGCGGAGTCACTGGCGGTGACGGCGCGGGCTTCAACCGCGGCGGCAGCGCCGGCGCCGTCGAGGCGGTCCATGTTGGCTTCGGTGGCGTGGCCGGCGTTGGCGCCTTTGGCGGCGACTTCGCCGTCTTCTTCTTTATCGAATTCGTCCCAGCTCAGCATGACGTGTCGTCTCCTGCGTGAGGGCTCAAAGTGCCCGTGTGAAACCGGATGGTTGGGTGTTCACACGGCCCAGAGGCCGCGGTGGATCTTAAGGAATCGTTTGTTGCAGCTAGCGCACGCATTAAACGCAATCAGGTGTTCGGGTGCTCTGCGTGAGGCTTGAGGCGTGGAGCGACAGATGCTTGCTCCAGGGGAGGCCTCAGGTCTGGCTCTTCATCCCTGTGTAAAGGGATATTGCAGGCCCGATTTACCCGCGCATTATAGGGAAAAATTCGGCTTTGTGTTGCGGCGGATGGTCACTTGGGGGCACCAAAATGCCGTGGTCTGCGGCCAAAGCGTGTGTTTGCAAGGCTTTGCCGGGATTGGATTTTTTTGACGGGCGGTGAGGGGATTTTGTAAGCGGGGGCAGGTAGGGCAGGGTAGGGCTTTGTAAGGTGGGTGTGGCGGCTCAGGTCATCGGGAGCAAGTCCCCTCCCACAGGTTGATGGTGGTGCGGCAGCGATGGGTTCTTGGCCGCAAGAATGATTTCTTGCGGCGACCAAGATCCGGGATTGAATCTAATTAAAGAAGTTATTACCCGTTAGAGCAGCCGTTACCCATGACTTGATAGTTCAGAATATGCCGTTGACCTTGCGAGTCTTCATATTCCATTTTTACCGGTACAACTTCACAGACTTCCGGGATATTGCTCATGGACAATACTTTTGCCACGTCCAAGTGGGTGCTGTAGGTGTAATCCTCAACAATGGGAGCATTCTGGCTGGCCAGTTCTGTCGGGGCCTCGTCGGCGAGGGCGGCGGTGGCGAACAAGCTGCTGAGAGCCATGACTGCGAACACTTTCATTTCTTCATTTACCTTCTTCAGGGCGAAAGGGGTCACGGGGCCCTTGTGAGGCCGCGTGTGTAACTTAAAAGTTGGAAGTTCGGATTAACGTTGCCTTCGTGGGGGCTGTTGCGTTGTTAATCACTGCTGTGTCGAGCACAGCGCCTTGGTTGGCGAAGTTGATTTTAGGCTTGCGGGTTATATTCATATACCCGTGGTTTTGATAAACACTTTTGGCGGTTTTTGTAACAATCCCGTGGTAAAGGTTTTTTCACAAACCGTGAAAGCGCCGCAGGGCGCGGGCCAGAGCGGCAAATCGGCATATCAGGGCAATTTGTAGGGGCTTGTTACTACCATCGTCGAATGGTTCTATAGACCGGCCCCGGCTAAAACAGGGGCCATACAAAAACAACGATTGTCACCGAGGTAAGAAAGATGAGTGCGGCTTCCCTGTACCCCGTTCGCCCCGAAGTAGCAGCCAATACGCTGACCGACGAGGCGACCTACAAGGCCATGTACCAGCAGTCGGTGGTCAACCCCGATGGCTTCTGGCGCGAGCAAGCCAAACGTCTTGACTGGGTCAAGCCTTTCACCGCGGTGAAGCAGACCTCTTTCGACGACCACCATGTCGACATCAAATGGTTTGCCGATGGCACCCTGAACGTTTCCTACAACTGCCTGGACCGTCACCTTGCCGAGCGTGGCGACCAGGCAGCGATCATCTGGGAGGGCGATGACCCTTCCGAGAGCCGCACCATCACCTACCGCGAGCTGCATGAACAAGTCTGCAAGTTCGCCAACGCCCTGCGCGGCCAGGATGTACACCGCGGCGACGTGGTGACTATCTATATGCCAATGATCCCCGAGGCCGTGGTCGCCATGCTGGCGTGTACCCGCATCGGTGCGATTCACTCGGTGGTCTTCGGCGGTTTCTCCCCGGAAGCCCTGGCCGGTCGCATTATCGACTGTCGCTCGAAGGTGGTGATCACTGCCGACGAAGGCATTCGTGCCGGTAAGAAGATTCCGCTGAAGGCCAACGTCGACGACGCCCTGACCAACCCGGAAACCAACAGTATCCAGAAGGTCATCGTGTGCAAGCGCACCAATGGCGCGATCAAGTGGAACCAGCATCGCGACATCTGGTACGAAGACCTGATGAAAGTGGCCGGCACCGTGTGTGCGCCCAAGGAGATGGGTGCCGAAGAAGCGCTGTTCATCCTCTACACCTCGGGTTCCACCGGCAAGCCGAAGGGCGTGCAGCACACCACGGGTGGCTACCTGCTCTACGCCGCCCTGACCCACGAGCGCGTGTTCGACTACCGCCCGGGTGAAATCTACTGGTGCACCGCCGACGTCGGCTGGGTCACTGGCCACACGTATATTGTCTATGGCCCGCTGGCCAATGGCGCGACCACCTTGCTGTTCGAAGGCGTGCCGAACTACCCGGACATTACCCGGGTGGGCAAGATCGTCGACAAGCACAAGGTCAACATCCTTTACACCGCGCCGACCGCAATCCGCGCCATGATGGCCTCCGGCACCGCGGCCTGCGAAGGCGTCGATGGCAGCAGCCTGCGCCTGCTCGGTTCGGTGGGGGAGCCGATCAACCCTGAAGCGTGGGACTGGTACTACAAGAACGTCGGCCAATCCCGTTGCCCGATTGTCGATACCTGGTGGCAAACCGAGACCGGCGCCACCCTGATGAGCCCGCTGCCGGGTGCCCACGCGCTCAAGCCGGGTTCGGCGGCGCGTCCGTTCTTTGGTGTGGTGCCGGCGTTGGTGGATAACCTGGGCAACATCATCGAGGGGGCTGCCGAAGGCAACCTGGTGATCCTCGATTCGTGGCCAGGCCAGGCGCGTACGCTGTACGGCGACCATGACCGTTTTGTCGACACCTATTTCAAGACCTTCCGTGGCATGTACTTCACCGGCGACGGCGCTCGTCGCGATGAAGACGGCTACTGGTGGATCACCGGACGTGTGGATGACGTGTTGAACGTGTCCGGCCACCGCATGGGCACCGCCGAGATCGAAAGCGCCATGGTTGCCCACCCTAAAGTTGCGGAAGCGGCGGTAGTGGGTGTGCCCCATGACATCAAGGGGCAGGGCATCTACGTGTATGTCACTCTCAAGAATGGCGAAGAGCCGACTGAAGCGCTGCGCCTGGAGCTGAAAAACTGGGTGCGCAAGGAGATCGGCCCGATTGCATCGCCGGATGTGATCCAGTGGGCGCCAGGCTTGCCGAAGACGCGTTCAGGCAAAATCATGCGCCGTATCCTGCGCAAGATCGCCACGGCGGAGTATGACGGGCTGGGCGATATCTCCACGCTGGCGGACCCAGGCGTGGTGGCGCATTTGATTGAAACCCACAAGACCATGAACGCCGCGTAAGGCGAGGCGGGTTGGACAAAGCCCCATTCGGTGTGAGCCGAGTGGGGCTTTTTACATGGGTGATCGTTCCCACGCTCTGCGTAGGAATGCAGCCCTGGACGCTCCGCGTCTGCTCTTGAGGGCGTGACGCGGAGCGTCACAGGAGGCATTCCCACGCGGAGCGTGGGAACGATCGGGTGGAGTTCAATAAATATCGGTTTCTTTCGTAGGACGTTTCTGAATGTTACCGTCGCACCTGGATGTGTAACCTGCCGCCCAAACCTGGGGCAATGTGCTACGCCAATGCCCCGAAAAACCGCGTTTTAGACACCCCAGGAAATAAGATTAAACGCCAGACTTGCCGTGCTAGAAGGGTTTGCGAATAATAGGCCCGCAACTTGCAGCATCAACAGGTTTAATATCTTTTGTCTCTGCATAAAAAACAGAGGCTGTCAATGTGCTGGAACCGCTTTCTCGGTGCTTCTGTAAATTGTTGTCGCATTGAGGAAATATCGGCTTCCGGCCTGTCGTTAGAATGCCGATCACTCGCTCGTCGTCGCAGGTTTACACCGCGTAGGGCGCAGCACCGCTATTCGGTTTCACTTAAGTCGCATCGTGGGCCCTGGCTCATACTGCTTTTTGCCCTATACCGATGGAGTCCCAAGATGAAGAAACTTGTGCTGTTGGGCGCCCTGGCGCTGTCCGTGCTGTCCATGCAGGCCTTCGCTGATGAAAAGCCCCTGAAGATTGGTATCGAAGCGGCTTACCCTCCGTTTGCCTCGAAGGCGCCGGATGGCAACATCGTGGGTTTTGACTACGACATCGGCAACGCCCTGTGCGAAGAGATGAAGGTCAAGTGCGTGTGGGTCGAGCAAGAGTTCGATGGCCTGATCCCGGCGTTGAAAGTGCGCAAGATCGACGCGATCCTGTCGTCCATGTCCATCACTGACGACCGCAAGAAGTCCGTGGACTTTACCAACCGCTACTACCTGAGCCCAGCGCAGCTGGTGATGAAGGAAGGCACCACGGTCAGCGACAGCCTGGATGAATTGAAAGGCAAGAAAATCGGCGTGCAACGCGGTTCGATCCACGATCGCTTCGCCAAGGAAGTCCTGGCCCCTAAAGGCGCCACGGTTGTGCCTTACAGCTCGCAGAACGAAATCTACCTGGACGTGGAAGCAGGTCGCCTCGATGGCACCGTGGCTGACGCCACCCTGCTGCAGGACGGCTTCCTGAAAACCCCGGCCGGTAAAGGCTACGCGTTCGTAGGCCCACAGTTCACCGACGCCAAGTACTTCGGCGACGGCATCGGCATCGCTGTACGCAAAGGCGACAAGGCCGAGCTGGACAAGATCAACGCGGCCATCGCAGCGATCCGTGCCAACGGCGAATACAAGAAAATCCAGGACAAATACTTCGACTTCGATATTTACGGCGCTGACCCTAAATAACTCGTCGCAGCTGTCTGTCCAGAATGGCGCAAGCAACAGAATTCCTGCGGTTTGCGCCATTTTTTCATCCCCCTTTTCGAGGACCTGAATCATGTTGAAAGGCTACGGGGCCGTCATCCTCGATGGCGCATGGTTGACGCTTCAGCTCGCCTTGTCGTCCATGGCCTTGGCCATTGTTTTGGGTCTGATCGGGGTCGCGTTGCGCCTGTCGCCGGTGCGCTGGTTGGCCTGGCTGGGTGACTTGTACTCTACGGTCATCCGTGGGATTCCCGACCTGGTGCTGATCCTGCTGATTTTCTACGGCGGTCAGGACCTGCTTAACCGCGTCGCGCCGATGCTCGGCTACGACGACTATATTGACTTGAACCCCTTGGCGGCCGGTATCGGCACCCTGGGCTTCATCTTTGGCGCCTACCTGTCGGAAACCTTCCGCGGTGCCTTCATGGCCATTCCCAAGGGGCAGGCCGAGGCCGGTCTGGCGTATGGCATGAGCAGCTTCCAGGTGTTTTTCCGGGTGATGGTGCCGCAGATGATCCGGCTGGCGATCCCCGGCTTCACCAACAACTGGCTGGTACTCACCAAGGCCACTGCGCTGATTTCGGTGGTGGGCCTGCAAGACATGATGTTCAAGGCCAAGCAGGCGGCAGACGCCACCCGCGAACCTTTTACCTTCTTCCTCGCAGTGGCGGCGATGTACCTGGTGATCACCAGCGTGTCGTTGCTGGCCTTGCGTCATCTTGAGAAGCGCTACTCGGTAGGCGTAAGGGCGGCTGATCTATGATCTTCGACTACAACGTCATCTGGGAGGCCATGCCGCTGTACCTCGGCGGTTTGGTCACCACCCTGAAATTGCTCGCCATCTCGCTGTTTTTCGGCCTGCTCGCCGCCTTGCCGCTGGGCTTGATGCGGGTGTCCAAGCAGCCGATCGTCAACGGCGCGGCGTGGCTCTACACCTATGTCATTCGCGGCACGCCCATGCTGGTGCAGCTGTTCCTGATCTACTACGGTCTGGCGCAGTTCGACGCCGTACGCGAAAGCTTCCTCTGGCCGCTGCTGTCCAGCGCCACGTTCTGCGCGTGCCTGGCGTTTGCGATCAACACCAGCGCCTACACTGCCGAAATCATCGCTGGCAGCCTCAAGGCCACGCCCAATGGCGAGATCGAAGCGGCCAAGGCCATGGGCATGTCGCGCTCTAAACTGTACCGCCGCATCCTGCTGCCGTCGGCCCTGCGTCGTGCACTGCCGCAGTACAGCAACGAAGTGATCATGATGCTGCAGACCACCAGCCTTGCGTCCATCGTCACGCTGATCGACATCACCGGTGCCGCGCGCACGGTGAACGCCCAATTCTACCTGCCGTTCGAAGCCTATATCACGGCCGGCGCGTTCTACCTGTGCCTGACCTTCATCCTGGTGCGCCTGTTCAAGTTGGCCGAGCGCCGCTGGCTGAGCTACCTGGCTCCAAGGAAGCATTGAGATGGAACGTATCGATCACCTGTTGCCCTGGGGTCACCTGGGTTGCGAGCGCCAACTGAGCGTCTTTCGTTTCGGCAGCGGCGAGCGCAAGGCGTATATCCAGGCCAGCCTGCACGCCGACGAGTTGCCGGGGATGCGCGCCGCCTGGGAGCTGAAAAAGCGTCTCATCGAACTGGAGCGCCAGGGCGCCCTCAACGGTGTGATCGAGCTGGTGCCGGTGGCCAACCCGATGGGCCTGGGGCAACTGTTGCAAGGTGCTCACCAGGGCCGTTTCGAGGTGGGCAGCGGCAAGAATTTCAACCGCGATTTCGTCGAGTTGAGCGAGCCGGTCGCCGCGTTGCTCGCCGGCAAGCTGGGCGATGACCCCCACGCCAATGTGCGCATGATTCGCCAGGCGATGACCGATGCACTCGACGCCCTGCCGGTGCCGAGCAGCCAGCTGCAAGGCATGCAGCGCGTCTTGCTCAGCCATGCCTGCACCGCCGATGTGGTCCTGGACCTGCACTGCGATGCGCAGGCGGCGTTGCACATGTATGCGCTGCCCCAGCACTGGCCGCAGTGGCGTTCGTTGTCGGCGCACTTGAATGTGAAAGTCGGCCTGCTGGCCGAGGATGCCGGCGGCAGCTCGTTTGATGAAGCCTGTTCGCTGCCGTGGCTGCGCCTGTCCCGCTTGTTCCCTGAGGCGCAGATCCCGCTGGCGTGCCTGGCGACGACGCTGGAGCTGGGCGGCCAGGCCGATACCGGCCGTGACGAAGCCATCTTCCACGCTGAAGGCATCCTCGCGTTTCTCGCTGAACAGGGCCTGATCAAGGGGCAATGGCCCGCGCCACAGTACGAACCGTGCGAAGGCGTGCCTTTCGAAGGTACCGAGTTGTTGTTTGCACCCCACGCCGGGGTGATCAGTTACCTGCGTCAAGCCGGCGACTGGGTGGAAACCGGCGAACCGATTTTTGAAGTGATTGATCCCCTGACCGACCGCGTGAGTATTGTTTGCGCGGGCACGTCCGGGGTGTTGTTTGCCGTTGAACGGCTACGTTATGCCCAAGCGGGTTTCTGGCTGGCCAAGGTGGCGGGGCGCGAAGCGCTGCGTCACGGGCGCTTGCTCAACGACTGACCACCTGTTTTTGTGAGAACCGACCGCATGTACAAACTTGAAGTCCAAGACCTGCATAAACGCTATGGCAGTCATGAAGTGCTCAAAGGTGTATCCCTGGCCGCCGCGGCCGGTGATGTGATCAGCATCATCGGTTCCAGTGGTTCGGGCAAAAGTACCTTTTTGCGCTGCATCAACCTGCTCGAGCAACCCCACGCGGGCAAGATCCTGCTCAACAACGAAGAGCTGAAGCTGGTCGCCGGCAAGGACGGCGCCATGAAAGCCGCCGACCCCAAGCAACTGCAACGCATGCGTTCGCGCCTGTCCATGGTGTTCCAGCATTTCAACCTGTGGTCGCACATGACCGCCATTGAAAACGTGATGGAAGCGCCAGTGCACGTGCTGGGTGTGTCGAAGAAAGAAGCGCGTGAAAAGGCCGAGCACTACCTGGCCAAGGTGGGTGTGGGCCATCGCAAGGATGCATTCCCCGGCCACATGTCCGGTGGCGAGCAGCAGCGCGTGGCGATTGCCCGTGCGCTGGCGATGGAGCCGGAGGTGATGTTGTTTGACGAGCCGACGTCGGCGCTTGACCCGGAACTGGTCGGCGAAGTGCTCAAGGTGATGCAGGACCTGGCCCAGGAAGGCCGCACCATGGTGGTGGTGACTCACGAAATGGGCTTTGCTCGTGAAGTGTCGAACCAGTTGGTGTTCCTGCACAAAGGCATCGTCGAAGAATGCGGCAACCCGCGTGAGGTGTTGGTCAATCCGCAGTCGGAGCGTTTGCAGCAGTTCCTGTCCGGCAGCTTGAAATAGTTACCCTGTGGGAGGGGGCTTGCTCCCGATGGCGGTAAATCAGATACCAATCTGTTGGCTGAC
>NZ_JBNPJU010000056.1:0-35417 GCF_050312575.1 Pseudomonas sp. R11F
GAGCGGGCTTGCCCCGCGCAGGGCGGCGCAGCCGCCCTAAACCCAGGCACCTCGGTCTTTCTGCAACACCGCGGCGTCCCTGTTGGGGCGGCTGCGCCACCCAGCGCGGGGCAAGCCCGCTCACTACAGGCGACAGTGTAGGAAAGTGGAACGATCTCAACCCGCAAATGATCTAGTCTCAGTCACCCAGGGAGAGATCGCCATGTTCCGCTACTTCGAGCAACTCAGTTCACGCATTGCGGCGCCCTTCGTGGCCAATACGTCTCGCGATAGCAAGGTGTGGCAGTGCCGTTGCGGTCAGTCATTGTTCTTTCGCAACAGCCAATGCCTGGCCTGCCAGGCGCTGCTGGGTTATGAACCCCGGCAAAGTCGCCTAGCCTCGCTGCACCCCGGCCCCGTGGAGGGCACGTGGCTACAGGATGACCATCCCGACGCCGGCGCCTTCCGTCGCTGTGCCAACCTCGATACCCCCGCCGCCTGCAACTGGTTGATCCCGGCCCACAGCACCGCGCCGCTGTGCGTGGCTTGCAGCCTGAACCGCACCATCCCCGATCTTTCGGTTGCGGAAAACCCCGAGCGCTGGCGCAAAGTGGAAACCGCCAAGCGGCGCCTGGTGGCGCAACTGATCAGCCTGGGCCTGCAAGTCGTGCCCAAAAGCGTCGATGAAGACACCGGCCTGGCCTTCGATTTCATCGGCATCGACCTGGAAGGCAACGCGCCCATGACCGGCCACGCCAACGGCTTGATCACCCTAGACATCAAGGAGGCCGACGATGCCCACCGCGAACAAGTCCGGGTACAGATGCGCGAGCCTTATCGCACCCTGCTGGGCCATTTTCGCCATGAAGTCGGCCATTACTACTGGGAGCGCCTGATTGCCAATACCCACTGGTTGCCAGCCTTCCGCCAACTGTTCGGCGACGAACGCGCCAGTTATGCCGAAGCCCTCGACCAGCACTACCAGAATGGGCCGCGCCCGGACTGGCAGCTCACCTGTGTCAGCGCCTACGCCACCATGCACCCCTGGGAAGATTGGGCGGAAACCTGGGCGCACTATCTGCACATGATGGACGCCGTCGACACCGCCCTCGGCTTCGGCATGCGCGCGCGTGAGATGGAACTGGATTACCAGCCATTCCCGCTCACTACCCTCTACGACCCCGAACACCCTGGCGGCCCGGCGTTCCTGGCGTTCGTCAACGCCTGGATCGAACTGGCCGGCATGCTCAACGAGCTGTCGCGCAGCATGGGCCAGCCGGATTTCTATCCCTTTGTGTTGCCGCCGGCGGTGATCGCCAAGCTGCACTTTATCCATCTGGTGATTCAGGAGGAGGGTGGCCGGGCGGATGAGGTGTTGCAGGCACAATGATCAGCCAATCGGGGAGGGGGCTGGTGGCTAGGGCAAGTACTTGAAGCCCTTAATATTTTTAATCGGGAACCAACAGTTGTAACTTCCGATGAGATCGGTACAATGGCGCGGCTTGCCGAGAGGCAGGCGTCGTTATGGTGACCCCATCGGTCCCCCCGCAACGATTACCCGTTAACCTGGTCAGGCCCGGAAGGGAGCAGCCACAGCGGGAACATTGTGTGCCGGGGTGTGGCTGGTGGGGTTGCCTCCATAACGCTCTTTCTCCTACTGCCTTCCGGCAGCACCGCATCAAATTCAATTCAAAAAATGCTTTCACGCCATCTGCCATCGAGCAGTCCATGGCGGCATACTCCAGTGCCTGGCATTTGGAGACAGTACCCGTGGAAAAAGTCGACGACCTCACTCGCGAAAAATTGCGCGAGTGGCAGATGCGGCGCCTGGAAATCAAGGACCGTATTCAATCGCATCCGGAACAGACCCTGGAATTATCGAAGGTGCTGGACCTCATGGATGACGAGCACGCTGAAATCCTGAGCCAGGCCGAGATGATCCAGGTCGCGCAGGCGACTCCCGCCGCCGAGCCGACGCCGCCCGCACTGAGCGGCGCGTACACCCTGCAATTGAATGTGGCCGCGCAGAGCACCGAGGATTTGCGCAGGTTGTTCGAGATGGCGGTTTTCGAACTGCAGCAGCAGATCAATACAGCCGGTGCAGCGGGGCGGTATCCCGGAGGCATGGCGGGATCTCTGGGCGAGTATCGCTTTGAGCTGGGTGTTCAGGTTGAACCCGGCGAAGCCTGACGCCAGCGACGCTGTGAGGAAGTATGCAACCGGAACATTTTGATTTATCCAGCCCGGTGTTCCTGCCGGTCACTGACGAAACCTGCGCCGCCTTGCTGGGGGCCGAGGGCGCCAAGGCGCTGGTCGGCCTGACGGACCCGGAGCTGGCGGCGGTGCTGGTCATCCAGAACCTGGCCCAGGCCACGCAAAAAGACCTGACCTGTACGGGCGCCGAGCGCATCTTGGCCAAGTTGATCGGCTGGGCGGTGGACACACAGGCAGAGGGCGCAGCCACATTGCTGTCCGAAGCACAGCGGTTGTTCGACCCGCGCAAACTGTACTTTGGCTGCAACGCGCTCAAGAGCATCAACCTGCGCCTGTTGTCGGCTGAAGAAGTCCAGGCGCAAGGTTACCTGCTGCCCAGCGGCCAATGGGATATGGACTACAAGGTCCGTCACCTGCGCGGCAATGATCCGTTCAGCCAGCAGATGATTACGCCCCGGCATCGTGAACGTTGGCTTAGCCCGGCCCAGGACAAGCTGGTGCGCACGTTTCGCGCCAATCTCAATGAAGACCTGCACGTTCAAGGTTATGCCGGCGTCGGCAAGAGCCATCTGCTGGGTGCCCTGATCGAGTGTCTGCGCCCTGCACAGACGTTGATACTGGCGCGCACGGGGGCAAAACTGGCAACGTTGCGCGAGCGCATGGGGCTGCCCCGCGACAGCAAGGCCGGTTCCACTTTTGCCGCTTTCGCCAAGGCGTTGTTGCACGGCCCACGACCGCCCGTGGCGAATACATCGACCAGGTTACCCACCCGGCAGGCGGTGGCCCAGGCACTGGATATCTACGGTTGGCGCGGGCATGACGGCCAGGCGACCTTGGATGTCTGCCTCAAGGTGCTGGAAAACTATTGCCACACCGCTCATCACAGCCTGTCGGCCCGGCACTTCCCGCATTTCAAGCAAGCGCTGAGCGGCATGGATGCACAGGTGCTGCTGGAATATTCAAGCCGTGTGTGGACCTACCTGGAAAGCAACCCGCAATGGGCCAGCCAGACCGGCTTCGCCACCTTGTTGCTGATCAAGCGCGCCAGCCTCGCCGGTTGTGTGGTACCACCCCGTTACACCCATGTACTGATCGATGAAAGCCAGGACATCCCGGCGTCGTTGCTGCAGATCATCGAGCGTGGTCGTCAGGTGCTGATTACCCTCGGCGATGAATACCAATCGGCCAGTGGTGTGATGGTGAGGCGAAAGCGCGAGGTCCGGCAAAGCGACATCAGCTACTCCGTACGTTCGGGGCGCAACGTCGAGCGTCTGGTCAACCCGTTGATCAGCGTGCACTCGCAAAAGTGCAAGACGCCTTTCGAGGGCGCGCGCGATGCCGACGTCGGCATCGAGCACTACCCGCAAGGTTTCGTGCCGCCGGAAGGCTGTGTGGTGTTGACCGCATCCTATTGGGACACCATGAAGTGGGCGATCCAGTTGCACCAGGCCAACTGCCCCTTCGGTTTGCCGAGCAACGCGGCGCAGCAGGATCTGGAACGCTTCATGATCAGCGTCATCGGTTTGTTCAAACCGGACTTCTACAGCGACGAACACAACGAAAAAGGCGCGCACGCTTATTTCGCCGATATGGGCGACTGGCAGCAGGTGCGTGAGGCCAGCCAGTTCGATGAGTCGTTCCGGTGGGTCGAGGGCGAGCTGGAAAAAGGCTTCAATGTCGCGGATGTCACGCGTTTGAATCGTCTTGGCGGCGGTCCCGGCACACGTTGCCTGTTGATGCGGGCGCTCGAAGCGGGCGGGATGGAATTCGAACGGGTGCTGCTGACCCCCGAATTGCTGACCAACGTCCCGTTCAAGGATGCCTACGCGTTCGACCAGCGCCTCTGCGAGGTCTATATAGCGATTTCCCGGGCCAGGTCGCAGCTTTACCTGCCCTACGATGTGGTCGAATGGATCGATTACCACAGCGGCCAGAAATTTCGCGAGAGCCATGGTTGCTGACGGATTAAGTGTGGCTGATTCACAACTTTCCAATCCGCCTCTGGACAACCTAAAACCGCCTTGTTAGTTTTCGCCAGCCGCTTGTTTCAGAATATGACAAGGGTATGGACTTGATATTGAAGTGCTATCACTTCTTTAACTAACAAGGATGTCTGTCATGAAAAGCCTGCAAGGTTTGCCTCCACTTATCAGTGCTTCGGTAGGTGCTCCCGGTAAAGCCCGCAACTTGCCCGCCGATGTGCAGTGCGTCCAGTATTTATTCAATCTGATCATTCCCAAAATGGGTTTTCCGCTGGCCGAAAACGGCAAGTGCGATGGCCAGTTGGTGCAGTGCATCAGCCAGTACCAGTTCCGTCATCTCAAGTATGCCCACCCCGATGGTGTGATCGACCCCACCGGTCGTACCTTCAACAGCCTCATCGAAGAAGCGGTAAAGGTGCCGGTCAAAGCCTTTCCGGGCGTGCGCATTCCGAGCTTTCTCAATGTGTTCGGCAACAACCAGGGGGACGCCGTGCAAGCCACGGTGAACGTGTACCTGGACCGCATGCGCGCGATGGTCGAGGCCGAGCGGCGTAACCGCCAGTTGATGCTCCAGGCCACGTGCGACGGGGGCATGACCCTCAGTGATACCGACTTCCAGAACGCCGCCACGCAGTTGGGTGGCGGCATTTCGGTGAATATCATCAAGGCCTTTGCCACGGTGGAATCCGGCGGACGTTCGGGGTTTGGCCCGGCCAAGTTGCCGGTGATCGCCTTCGAAGGGCACCTGTTTCGCAAGTACACCAAGCACATCTACGACCAGGCGCACCCGCTGCTGTCTTACCCCTACAAGAAAAAGGCCGGGCCGCAGTGGCAGGCCAATAACAAGGACCAGACCAAGGCCTGGGAAACCATGGCTACGGCCTTCGCGCTGGATCAGGAAGCGGCGTTGATGTCGGCGTCCTGGGGTATGTTTCAGATCATGGGCTTCAACTACGCGTCATGCGGTTACAAGACGGTGTTTGAATTCGCCGCAGCATTGAAAGTGAATGCCGGTAACCAACTAAAGGCGTTCCTCGGTTTTTGCAGCAAGAGCCCGGCGTTGATGAAAGCCATGAAGGCCAAGGATTTTACCGGCATGGCGCGCAACTATAACGGCGAGGACTACGGCAACTACGACGTGCTGATGCAAAAAGCCTACGAGAAACTGGAAGGGAAAAAATAAGATGATGCGTTTTCTAGCGGTGGGTGTGTTGTCGTTGTGTGCCGTGGTACCGGCCTTTGCCGGTTCGCCCGCATTGCATTCAGGCAAATACGAAGGGCTGATGCTGGCAGTGACGCCTGAACACCAGGTTGAAGGCTACTACTCAGAAGCCATGGGCGAGGGCGTGACCCGCAGCTGTGCGTTCTACCTGCAAGGCAAGCCCGCTGCGCTGACGACCTGGCTTGACAACGCCTACCCTGGCAGCGTGGCACCCTCGTCGGACGGTGTGACCCTGACCGTGGCAGAAGGCCGCCAGCACCCTGGCTGCCTCAATGTGCTGATGCCGGAGATCGCCACCGGCCTGGACCTGACCCAGACCGCCAACACGAAATGGATCGGCCTGGTGAAGGTGTCCGCCGACAAGGCTTACCTGCTCAAGACCCCCAGCGCCAAGGCAGCCAAGCGCCCTTACATCGTCAAGAATGACGTGGTCGGCGTGCTGGCGTTCAAGGATGGTTGGGCGCAAGTCGAGTTCATCAATGCCGACGATCGTTCGTTCATCGGCTGGATCAGCCAGGACCAGTACGCACGCCTGGCCGCCCCGAAGAGCTGACACCGACCCAATGGCGTCAGCCAAAGGTTTCCCGCAGTAACCCGGCGAAGGCATCTCGCGCCAGATGCCGCTGGGTGTCCTTGTGCCAGAACAGCAGGTTGTCCACCGCCTGCAGTTCCTCGAACCGGTACGACGCCAGCTGATTGGCCTGCTCATAGCGGGCCAGGATGCCCTCCGGCGCCAACGCCACGCCAATCCCCGCACCCACGCAACCGATGATGGTGCCCCAACTGGCATAGCTGGCGATGCTCGGCTTGAAGTCGTGGGGTTTGACCCAGTTTTCCAGTGCGGCGCGGTAGGGGCAGCCGGGTGGCCACACCAGCAAGGTGCGTCCGGCCAGGTCTTTGGCGCTGCTGATCGGTTCGCTGGAGGCGCTGGCGATCAGCACCAGGCGTTCGCTGTAGACCACGCTGTGTTCGAGCTTGGCGCGCTTGTTGCCGCTGGCCACCAGCGCCACATCGAGGCGGTGGTGTTGCAGGTCGTCCAGCAGTTGCGCCCAGGCGCCGGTGACCAGTTCCAGGCTGACCTCGGGATAGCGCCGGTGGTATTCCGCCAGCAAGGGCGGCAGGCGCCCGCTGGCGCTGGATTCCACAGCACCGATGCGCAAGGTGCCACGGGGAATCGCGTTGACGTCCACCGCGCGTTTGGATTCTTCCACCAACGCCAGGATGCGCTCGCAGTACTCCAGGAAGATTTCACCGGCGGCGCTGATCGCCAGACCACGTCCGGCGCGGATGAACAGCGGCGTGCCCAACTCGCTTTCCAGTTGCTTGATGCGCGTGGTGATGTTGGACGGCACACAGTGCAGTTGCAGGGCGGCCTGGGCCACGCTGCCGGTTTGCGCCACGGCTCGCACCATTTTCAGTTGGGCCAGTTCCATTGCTCAGTTCCAGTGATTTCAGAAGTCAGAAACGGTTAATTGTCCTGCGTCCCGTGCCAGCCAAGACTGAGTGCATTCCTACTCAGTTTGCGGATGCCGTCAATGAATACCCCGTCACCCTTCAAGCTTACGCTAGTCATCGCCAGCGTCATCCTCTGCTGGGCCTACTCGCCGATCGGCATACACATGGGGCTGCACAGCTACAGCCCTGGCCAATTGGCATTGCTGCGGTTTCTGATCGCGTCGGTCTTCATGGGCGGCGTTGCGCTGGCAGTGGGTATTGATCGGCCGCGCCTGCGCGACCTGCCGTGGTTGCTGGTGCTGGGCTTTTTTGGCGTGTTCCTGCATCACACCAGTCTCAACAACGGGCAGCAGTGGGTGACGGCGGCGGCGTCCAGTGTGCTGGCTCAGTCGGCGCCTTTGTTCAGTGTGTTGATCGCAGCGTTCTGCTTGAAGGAGCGTGTCAGTGCCTGGCGTTGGGGCTGTGTGCTGTTGGGGTTGGTCGGCGTGTTGATGGTGATCTGGGGCGATGCGGGGGTGGGGGAGATCGATCCGCGTGGCTTGCTGCTCTTGCTGGCGGCCGTTTCGTGGAGTGTCTATTTCGCTATCCAGAAACACTATGCGCACCACTACAGCCCGCTGACCATGGCGTGCTACATGGTGTGGTTCGGCACGTTGATGCTGGGCGTGAACCTGCCGGGCCTGCCGGCCGCGGTGATGCAGGCGCCGTGGCCGGAGAACCTCTCGGTGCTGGTACTGGGTATTTTCCCCAGCGCCCTGGCGTACCTGGCCTGGGGTTATGTGTTGAAGCATGTCGACGTCAGTCGCGCAGCGGTGGCGATGTACCTCATCCCACCAGTGGCGATGGTGATGGCGGCGACGCTGCTGGGCGAGCACATTGCGTTGCAGGTGATGCTCGGCGGGGTGGTCGTATTGGCTAGCGTGGCTGCCATCAGCCTGGAAGGGCGCTGGGGCTCAGTCACTCAGGCAGAACGCCCGCAGCCGATGGCCATCGAGGTCCTGGGCGACAAAGGTGTAGCCGAAATCCATGGCGGTCGGTGACTGGATGATCGTCGCGCCGCGTTCCAGCCAATGCTCGTGCAGGGCATCGACGGCTGCTTTGTCAGGCAGCGAGAAGCCCACTTCGCCACCGCCCCCGGTGAGCTGGGCGGCCGGCTCTACGGTGTGCCGCGACCACAGGCCCAGCTTGACGCCGTTGTCGAGGATGAATAGGGCGAACGTCGGGCCCAGCTCTACCGGCGGCTTGTCCAGCAAGCGGCTGTAAAAGTTGGCGCTGGTGGCGGGACTGTCGACGTACAGCAGGAAATAGTGACCGACGGTGTTCATGCAGGCTCCTTGAGCACGGGGGATAAGGGAAACCGAGTCTATAAGACCGTGCTGTCAGTTCTTGTCAGGAGCGTGTCGAGCCTGTTGCAGGGCCTGCCAGGCCTGCCAAATCAGATTAGACGAGCGTGCCGGATGCAATTTCCCCCTTGCTCCGCTAGCATTACCGGCCTCTGCTCTCCAGTTGCGACGGTTTTCGATGAGTTATCAGGTTCTTGCACGTAAATGGCGTCCGCGCTCGTTCCGCGAAATGGTCGGCCAGACCCATGTGCTCAAGGCTCTGATCAATGCCTTGGACAGCCAGCGGTTGCACCACGCCTACCTGTTCACCGGTACACGTGGGGTGGGCAAGACCACCATTGCGCGCATCATCGCCAAATGCCTGAACTGTGAAACCGGCATCACCTCGACACCCTGCGGCACCTGCTCGGTGTGCCGGGAAATCGATGAAGGGCGTTTCGTCGACCTGATCGAGATCGACGCCGCGAGCCGTACCAAGGTCGAAGACACCCGCGAGCTGCTCGACAACGTGCAGTACGCACCGAGTCGTGGCCGCTTCAAGGTCTACCTGATCGACGAAGTGCACATGCTCTCCAGCCATTCCTTCAACGCCTTGTTGAAAACCCTGGAAGAGCCGCCGCCCTACGTCAAATTCATCCTGGCCACCACCGACCCGCAGAAGCTTCCTGCAACGATTTTGTCGCGGTGCCTGCAGTTCTCCCTGAAAAACATGACCCCCGAGCGGGTGGTCGAGCATTTAACCCACGTGCTGGGCGTCGAGAACGTGCCGTTCGAAGACGACGCGCTGTGGCTGCTCGGTCGTGCTGCCGATGGTTCGATGCGCGATGCCATGAGCCTTACCGACCAGGCCATCGCCTTTGGTGAAGGCAAGGTCATGGCCGCCGATGTGCGCGCCATGCTCGGCACCCTCGACCACGGTCAGGTCTTCGATGTGCTGCACGCGCTGATCGAAGGCGACGCCAAGGCGTTGCTCGAAGCCGTGCGCCACCTGTCGGAGCAAGGCCCGGACTGGAACGGCGTGCTCTCGGAAATCCTCAATGTGCTGCACCGGGTCGCCATTGCCCAGGCGCTGCCTGAAGGCGTCGACAACGGCCATGGCGACCGCGACCGCGTGCTGGCCCTGGCCCAGGCATTGCCGGCCGAAGATGTGCAGTTCTACTACCAGATGGGCCTGATCGGCCGTCGGGACCTGCCCCTGGCACCGGACCCGCGTGGCGGTTTTGAGATGGTCCTGCTGCGGATGCTGGCCTTCCGGCCCGCGGACTCGGCAGACGCGCCGAGACAGCCGCTAAAGCCAGTGGGGATCAGCCAGGCCACAGTTGATTCCGCCAAACCAGTGGCTGGCGCGGCGGTGGTCGCGCCAGTGGTTGCTGCGCCCGCGCCGGTTGTGCCGGTTCATGAACCTGAGCCTGAACCTGTGCCCGCTTCGGTAGCTGAACCTGAGCCGGAACCGGAACCTGTCGTCGAGCCCGAGCCCGAGCCGGTCGTCGACCTGCCCTGGAATGATCCGGTGGAAGCCGAGATGGCGCCGGCCGTGGAGCCCGTGCTGGAAACTACCGGCGAACAGCCGGAACTGACGCCGATGCCCACGCCGACCCCGGACAGCGTGGTGCCCGACGCCCCTGAGTGGGTCAGCGCGCCGGTTCCCGAGCCGACCGTGGCCCAGGTAGATGCCGCCACGCCAGGCATGGACCTCGACGACGAACCGCCGCTGGATGAAGACTACATTGAGCCGGATATGGATTCGGCCTACAGCTACCTGGATGACCTGGCCAGCGAACACACTGCCGAGCCGGCCCCGGAGCCCGAAGCCGAGCCCGCTGCGGCACCGGCCACCGGCCTGGCGTTGCAATGGCTGGAGTTGTTCCCGAAATTGCCGATTTCCGGCATGACCGGCAGTATCGCCGCCAACTGCACGCTGATCTCCATCGAAGGCGATCACTGGCTGCTGCACCTGGATCCGGCCCACAGCGCGCTGTTCAACGCCACACAGCAGCGTCGCCTCAACGATGCCCTGAACCAGTACCATGAGCGTACGCTGACGATCAGCATCGAGTTGATCAAGCCCGAGCAGGAAACGCCGGCGCAGGCCGCCACGCGTCGGCGTATCAACCGCCAGCGCGAAGCGGAAGACTCGATCCATGGTGACCCGCTCATCCAGCAAATGATGCAACAGTTCGGCGCAGTCGTTCGCCAAGATACAATTGAACCTGTCGAAGCCCCGGTGCCCCAGGCATCCTGACACCGGGCTACTAAATTGATCCACGTACTTTGAGGTGATTCCCATGATGAAAGGTGGCATGGCCGGCCTGATGAAGCAGGCACAGCAGATGCAGGAAAAGATGGCCAAGATGCAGGAAGAACTGGCCAACGCCGAAGTCACCGGCAAAGCCGGTGGCGATATGGTCAGCGTGGTGATGACCGGTCGTCACGACATCAAGCGCGTGAGCATCGACCCAAGCGTATTGCCAGGTGTTGGCGAAGATGACCTGGAAATGCTCGAAGCGTTGTTCGCCGCCGCCGTCAATGACGCGGTGCGCAAGATCGAAGCCAACAGCCAGGACAAAATGTCCGGCGTGACCGCCGGCATGCAACTGCCTCCGGGCATGAAGCTGCCGTTCTGATTGAGCAGCGTTAGCTAGACTCCAATGCCAGGCCGCGTGCCTGGCATTTTTGTTTGTGTGATCCGATCGAACCCTGGCGGGGTGCGCAAGGTCTGCACCCTATACCGACGCACTCGATAAAGGAGCCCCCTCATGCCTCAAGAACCGGTCCTGAACCAGCGCATTGTCCTGGTTTCTCGCCCCCAAGGCGCGCCGACGCCGGAAAACTTCCGCCTGGAACGTGTGACCCTGCCGGACTTGGCGGACGGCCAGGTGCTGTTGAAGACGCTGTACCTGTCCCTCGACCCTTACATGCGTGGACGCATGAGCGACGCACCGTCCTACGCAGCACCAGTAGAAATCGACGAGGTAATGACCGGTGGCGCCGTCAGCCGTATTGAGCAATCGCGTAATCCCAAATTCGAGGTGGGCGATCTGGTGGTCGGCTCTACCGGCTGGCAGAGCCACAGCATTTCCGACGGTCGCAACCTGATACCGGTGCCCAAGGGCCTGGCGAGCCCATCGATGGCGTTGGGCGTGCTGGGGATGCCGGGCATGACCGCCTATATGGGCTTGATGGATATCGGCCAGCCCAAGCCTGGCGAGACCCTGGTCGTGGCGGCGGCGTCCGGCGCGGTGGGTTCGGTGGTGGGGCAGGTGGCCAAGCTCAAGGGCTTGCGTGTGGTGGGGATTGCCGGTGGCGCGGATAAATGTCGCTATGTGGTGGACGAGTTGGGCTTTGATGCCTGTATCGACCACAAGAGCGAGCACTTTGCCGATGAGCTGGCCCAGGCGTGCTTCAAGGGCGTGGACATCTACTTTGAAAACGTCGGTGGCAAGGTTTTCGATGCGGTGGTGCCGCTGCTCAACCCCAAGGCACGTATTCCGCTGTGTGGCCTGATCGCCGGCTATAACGCCCATGAGGCGCCGAGTGGGCCGGATCGCCTGCCGGCATTGCAACGTACCCTGCTCACCAAGCGCGTACGTATCCAGGGCTTTATCGTGTTCGACGACTATGGCGACCGCCAGCCCGAATTCCTCAGTGCGATGGCGCCGTGGGTGCGCGACGGCAAGATCAAGTTCCGCGAGGACGTGGTCGACGGGCTGGAGCAGGCGCCTGAAGCCTTTATTGGTTTGCTGGAGGGGCGCAACTTCGGCAAGTTGGTGGTGCGCCTCGCGCAGGATTGACCATTTGACGCTAATCCGGGGCGCGGGTATAAACCGCGTCTCGTTGTTTTGTCGGACCCATTGCCCATGAGCTTCAGCCCCCTGATTCGCCAACTGATCGACGCCTTGCGTACCTTGCCGGGCGTGGGTCAGAAAACCGCCCAACGCATGGCGCTGCAATTGCTGGAGCGTGATCGCAGCGGCGGTACCCGGTTGGCCCAGGCCCTGAGCCAGGCCATGACGGGTGTGGGGCACTGTCGCCAGTGCCGCACCCTCACTGAGGAAGAACTCTGCCCGCAATGCGCCGATCCACGCCGTGACGACACGCTGTTGTGTGTGGTGGAAGGGCCGATGGACGTGTACGCGGTGGAGCAGACCGGTTACCGCGGGCGCTACTTCGTGCTCAAGGGGCACTTGTCTCCCCTGGATGGCCTGGGGCCGGAAGCCATCGGCATTCCACAACTGGTGGCGCGCATTGAAGAGCAGGGCACTTTCACCGAAGTGATCCTGGCCACCAACCCGACGGTGGAAGGTGAGGCCACGGCGCACTACATCGCGCAGCTGCTGACCAATAAAGGCCTGGTCACCTCGCGTATTGCCCATGGCGTACCGTTGGGTGGCGAGTTGGAACTGGTGGATGGCGGCACCTTGGCGCACTCCTTTGCCGGTCGCAAGCCCATCGCCCTCTAAAGAACAACGCAGCAAAACCTGTGGGAGGGGGCTTGCTCCCGATGGCGATCTTACAGTCGATACCTGATTGACTGAACCACCGCTATCGGGAGCAATCCCCTTCCCACAATGGTTTTGCATTGCTGGCAGTATTCGCGTCCGGCTTGATAACCAAGCAAGCGCTTGGTAAGTTCGCTCTACCTCTGCGTGGAGTTTGCCGATGTCTGCCTATCAGGACTACTTCGACCCCAGCCATCTCTTGGTCCGCGACAGCGTGCGCCGTTTTGTCGAGCGCGAGATGTTGCCGGGCATCGAGCAATGGGAGGAGGCCGCAAGCTTTCCCCGCGAGTTGTACCGCAAGGCAGGTGCTGCGGGGATTCTGGGCATCGGTTATCCCGAAGCGCTTGGCGGCAGCCATGAGGGTGACCTGTTCGCCAAGGTGGCCGCCAGTGAAGAGTTGATGCGCTGCGGCTCTGGCGGGGTAGTGGCCGGGTTGGGTTCGCTGGATATCGGCTTGCCACCCGTCGTCAAATGGGCCAGGCCAGCACTGCGGGAGCGTGTTGTACCGCAGGTGTTGTCCGGCGAGAAGATTATCGCCCTGGCCGTAACCGAGCCGAGCGGCGGTTCTGATGTGGCCAACCTGCAAACCCGTGCGGTCCGTGAGGGCGAGCATTACCGCGTCAGCGGCAGCAAAACCTTTATTACCAGTGGCAGCCGCGCCGACTTCTACACCGTCGCCGTACGTACCGGCGGGCCGGGCTTTGGCGGTATCAGCCTGTTGCTCATTGAAAAAGACACCCCAGGTTTCACGGTCGGTCAGCCGCTGAAGAAAATGGGCTGGTGGGCGTCGGACACGGCAGAACTGTTCTTCGACGATTGCCGGGTACCGGTGAGCAACCTGATCGGCGCCGAGAATATGGGGTTCGCCTGCATCATGGGCAACTTCCAGAGCGAACGCCTGGCCCTGGCGTTGATGGCCAATATGACCGCGCAACTGGCACTGGAGCAAAGCCTTGAGTGGGCTGCCCAGCGCGAAGCGTTCGGCAAGCCCATCGGCAAGTTTCAGGTGCTCAAGCATCGCTTGGCGGAAATGGCCACTGCCGTGGAAGTGTCCCGCGAGTTCACCTATCGCCAGGCGGCCAAGATGGCCGCCGGCAAGAGTGTGATCAAGGAGATTTCCATGGCCAAGAACCTCGCCACCGACACGGCCGACCGCGTCACTTATGACGCGGTGCAGATCCTCGGTGGCCAGGGTTACATGCGTGGCAACCTGGTGGAGCGGCTGTACCGCGACAACCGCATCCTGTCCATCGGGGGTGGCACTCGCGAAGTGATGAATGAAATCATCAGCAAGCAGATGGGGCTTTGATCAGCGCTCGGTCAATGCGAACTGGGTCAGGCAGAACGTCGGAATGCCCATGTCTTCCAGGCGCTGTGAGCCGCCCAGCTCCGGCAGGTCGATGATCGCCGCGGCTTCGAAGATCTTCGCGCCCATGCGACGCACCAGGTTGGCGGCAGCGATCAGGGTGCCGCCGGTGGCGATCAAATCATCGAACATCAAGACCGAGTCGCCTTCGCACAGACTGTCGGCGTGCACTTCCAGGAAAGCTTCGCCGTACTCGGTCTGGTAACCCTCGGCCAACACATCGGCGGGCAGCTTGCCTTGCTTGCGGAACAGGATCAGCGGTTTGTTCAACTGGTAGGCGATGATCGAGCCGATCAGAAAGCCCCGCGCATCCATCGCGCCGATATGCGTGAAGTCGGCTTCTACATAGCGATGGGCAAAGCTGTCGGCCACCAGGCGCAGGGCGCGGGGTGATTGGAACAGCGGCGTGATGTCACGAAAGATCACCCCAGGCTTGGGGAAGTCGATGACAGGGCGGATCAGGGATTTGATGTCGAACGAATCGAAGGTCATCGTCGAAGAGTCCTGGGAGCGGAAAACGGACTCGAAGTATACCTGCGGCCCCGCCGATTGGCGCGGCCGCAGGTGGCTGGATCAACTCTCCAGCGCCCCCCCGGCCAGCGAACACAGCTGGATCGGGTCAAGGATGTGCACTTCCTTGCCCTCGGCGGCGATCAGCTCGTTCTGCTGGAAGCGGGTAAACACCCGGGACACGGTTTCCACCGCCAGGCCCAGGTAGTTGCCGATTTCATTGCGCGACATGCTCAGGCGGAACTGGTTGGCCGAGAAGCCACGGGCGCGGAAGCGTGCCGACAGGTTGACCAGGAAGGTAGCGATGCGCTCGTCGGCGGTTTTTTTCGACAACAGCAGCATCATTTGTTGATCGTCGCGGATCTCGCGGCTCATCACGCGCATCAACTGGCGGCGCAGTTGTGGCAGTTGCAAGGCCAATTCATCCAGACGCTCGAAGGGGATTTCGCATACCGACGTCGTTTCCAGAGCCTGGGCCGATACCGGGTGAATCTCGGTGTCCATGCCGGACAACCCCACCAATTCGCTGGGCAGGTGGAAACCGGTGATCTGTTCTTCGCCGCTGTCGCTCAGGCTGAACGTCTTCAACGCCCCCGAACGTACTGCATAGACGGAGTCAAACTTGTCGCCCTGGCGAAACAGAAACTCGCCCTTTTTCAGCGGGCGGCCGCGTTTAACGATGTCGTCCAGCGCATCCATGTCTTCCAGATTCAACGAAAGTGGCAGGCACAGGGGAGCCAGGCTGCAATCCTTGCAATGGGCCTGGCTGTGAGCGCGCAGTTTAACTGGCTCGGACATTTCTTAAATCCTTGTGGGAAATCACACATAAGACGTAAGGGTAACGCACCGAGGGTAGCTGAGGCCAGCGTGTACAAAAAAGCGGCAGCGGTATACAGGTTTTTGTATCGCTGCCGATACATTGTTGTCTCTCAACGAGCAGGAGCTCAGATCATGTCCGTCAGCAGTGTCCAGAACCCACAGATTAATGTGGCTGCAGTGTCGGTCTGGAAGGCCGCCGATGCCTCCAAGGACAAAGACGCCGCCTCCAAGGCACCCACCGCGCCAGAAACCGCCGAACCCAAGACCACCGAGGGGGTAAAGGTGGTCATCTCCGGAGAGGCGATGGGCGCATCGAAGGCCGAGCAATCGGACAATAGCGATATCGACAACAGCAGCCTGAGCGATAGCGTCAAGCAGTTGCTGAAAATGATCCGTGAACTCAAAAAGCAGCTTGCCGAAAAAATGGCCGAAATGGCAGCGGTCATGGCCGATAATTCCATGACGCCTGAGGCGCGCCTGGTGAAGGTGGGCAACCTGCAGGCTGGCGTGTCGGCATTACAGGCTGGCTTGACCTTGGCTCAGACCGCTTTGGCCAAGGCCATGAAAGACCAGCCACCGTCGGCTCAATTGGAAGCCATGAGCCTGGCCTCGCGCTAACCGGGCTCAGATGACCCGCGAGAATCGCTGCCTGTTCTGGTGCTCCAGATAGGCATCGAACACCATGCACACCGAGCGCACCAGCAAGCGTCCAGCCGGCAGCACGCGAATGCTGTGGGCATCCAGTTCGATCAGGCCGTCTGCCGCCATGGTCTCCAGCTGTGGCCATAGTTCAAGGAAGTAGCCGCGAAAATCAATGTTGAAGGCGAGTTCGATCTGCTCGAAGTCCAGGCTGAAGTTGCAGATCAACTGCTGAATCACCTCGCGTCGCAAGCGGTCGTCGGTGGTGCAGACCAAGCCACGGCTGGTTGCCAGTTGCGCGCCGGCCAGGGCGTTCTGGTACTGGTTCAAGTCGCTGCTGTTCTGGCAGTACAGGTCGCCGATCTGGCTGATCGCCGATACCCCCAGCCCGATCAAGTCGCAATGGCCGTGGGTGGTGTAGCCCTGGAAATTGCGCTGCAACCTGCCTTCCTCCTGGGCAACAGCCAATTCGTCATCCGGCAGGGCGAAGTGGTCCATGCCGATGTAGCGGTAACCGGCCTGGGTCAATTGCTCGATGGTGGTTTGCAGCATCAGCAGTTTTGCCGCAGGCGAGGGCAGGTCGTCGGTGTTGATGCGCCGCTGCGGCATAAAGCGCTCGGGCAGGTGCGCGTAGTTGAACACCGACAGGCGATCCGGTTGCAGACTGATCACTTCTTCCACGGTGCGCGCGAAGTTCAACGGCGTTTGCTTGGGTAAGCCGTAGATCAGATCAATGTTGATCGAACGAAACTGCAAGGTGCGCGCGGCGTCGATCACCGCGCGGGTTTCTTCCAGGCTTTGCAGGCGGTTGACCGCCCGTTGCACCTCCGGGTCAAGGTCCTGCAGGCCAATGCTCACGCGGTTGAAACCCAGTTCACGCAACAGGCCCATGGTGGCCCAGTCGGCTTCGCGAGGGTCGATCTCGATGCCGTAGTCCCCCGAGTCATCGTCGAGCAAATTGAAGTGCTGTCGCAGGTGGGTCATCACCTGGCGCAGTTCATCGTGACTGAGAAAGGTGGGGGTGCCGCCGCCGAAATGCAGCTGCTCCACGGGCTGTTTCGGGTCCAGGTGACAGGCCACCAACTGGATTTCCTGCTCCAGGCGTTGCAGGTAGGCCTGGGCGCGGCCACGATCCTTGGTGATCACCTTGTTGCAAGCGCAGTAATAGCAAATGTTCGCGCAGAACGGCACGTGGATATACAGCGATAAGGGGCGGGCGGCTTTGCGGCTTTCGCGCAGGGCATGCAGCAGGTCGAAGGTGCCAACCTGGCTGTCGAATTGTACGGCGGTGGGGTAGGACGTGTAACGCGGCCCCGCCAAGTCGTAGCGGTGAATCAGATGTGTGTCCCAACGAATGGCGTCGAGCATGCGGGCGGTCCCCCGGATAGGCTAGTTGGCCGAGTCTAGGGGCGAGCCGCAGGTGGCATGTTGATTTGCATCAACGGGGAGCGGCGCTATGCCACATGGCCGTTAATGGCCCATCAACCAGTGCTGATGCGGGCCAGGCAGGGTCCATAAGCCAAACACAATCACCCATACGCCACCGGCCACACGCACGCTGCGTTTGCGCAGCCAGGCGGTGACGCGTTCGGCCGCCAGGCCGGTCGCCAGCAACACCGGCCAAGTGCCCAAGCCAAACGCCAGCATCAGCAGTGCACTGTCCAGCGCATTGCCCTGGCTCGCCGCCCACAGCAGGGAGCTGTAGACCAAGCCACACGGCAACCAGCCCCAGAGCGCGCCCAGCAGCAGGGCACGGGGCAGGCTGGACACCGGCAGCAAACGGCTGGCGACGGGCTGGATATAGCGCCACAGGCCGCGTCCGAGGCTTTCGATGCGGGTCAGGCCGCTCCACCAGCCGGCCAGGTACAGGCCCATGCTGATCAGCAGTAGCCCGGCAAGCACGCGCATGAACATCGCGGCGGGGCTGTTGGCCAGCGCCCAGCCGGCCAGGCCGATCAACAACCCGGCCGTCGCGTAGCTGAGGATGCGCCCCAGGTTGTAGGCCAGCAGCAGGCGGAACCTGCGGCCGCGTTGGTGCTTGGGAATCGCCAGGGTCAGCGCACCCATCAGCCCGCCACACATGCCCAGGCAATGGCCGCCACCGAGCAAACCGAGGATCAGCGCCGAGACCAGCAGGGGGGCCAGCTCAAGCATGGGGAGGGTCTTTGGGCGGTTGTTCCGGGCCGTTCGCTTCGTCGATGGCGGCCAGGTGGTTCGGGTCCTGATCGTCGAACAGCACGCTGTGGGCCGGGCCGTCGAGGTCTTCGTACTGGCCGCTGTCCACGGCCCAGAAGAAGATGTAAATGGCCACGCCCACTAAGAGCAGCGCCGCCGGGATCATCACGTATAGAGCTGGCATCTGCACTCCATGCCCGCAGGCCTCAAACCGGCAGCGGGCGGGTTACCAAAGGGGCACCGGCTGGCTGCGCATTCGGCAGGCGAGCCAGGCGCAGCGCATTGAGCACCACAGTCAAGGAACTGAGGGACATGCCGATCGCGGCCCAGATCGGGGTGATCCAACCCAGGGCGGCAAACGGCAGCATAAGGCCATTGTACAGCCCGGCCCACAGCAGATTCTCGATGATGACCCGCCGGGTACGCCGCGCCAGGCTAAAGGCTTGCACCAGGGCATCGAGGCGGTTGGACAGTAGCACGGCGTCGGCGCTGGTTTTCGCCAAGTCCGTGGCCGACCCCATGGCCACGCTGATATCGGCGGCGGCCAGCACCGGTACATCGTTGACGCCATCACCCAGCATCAGCACGGTGCGGCCTTCCTGGTGCAAGCGTTGCAGCACCCGCAGCTTGTCATCCGGGCGCAGGCCGCCGTGGGCTTCGTCGATGCCCAGGTCGGCGGCGACGCTGGCGACCATTGGCGAACTGTCACCGGACAGCAACAGCGTGCGCCAGCCACGGGCCTTGCACGCAGCCAGCAGGGACGGTGCATCGCTGCGCAAGCGGTCATCCAGCACGAACCAGGCCAGGGCGCCATGGCTGTCGCCCAACAACAGCCATTGGCCGGCTGCGTCCGGTGCCTCAGGCAGCGGGCACCCACTCAGTTCGCAGACAAAGGCGGCGTGGCCGATGCGCAAGCGGCGTTCGCCCACGCGCCCCTCCAGCCCCAGCCCTGGGGCACTGATGACTTCTTCAGCGGCCAACGGCGCGCGCCCGAAGGCTCGGGCGATGGGGTGTTCGGAGCGGTTTTCGAGGGCGGCGGCGAGGCTCAGGCAGTCATCGCTGTTCAACGCGCCCACGGGACGTATGGCACGTAACGCCAGGCGACCTTCGGTCAGGGTGCCGGTCTTGTCGAAAATCACCGTATCGATCTGGTTCAAACCCTCCAGTACATGGCCGCGGGTCAGCAGTAGCCCGAGTTTGTGCAGGGTGCCGGTGGCGGCGGTGAGGGCGGTCGGGGTGGCCAGCGACAGCGCACAAGGGCAGGTCGCCACCAGCATTGCCAGGACGATCCAGAACGCCCGCGTCGGGTCCAACTGCCACCACGCCAGGCCGATCAGCAGCGCGGCGACCAGTGAGCACAACAGGAACCACTGCGCCGCGCGGTCGGCGATTTGCGCCAGGCGCGGTTTCTCGGCCTGGGCGCGCTCCAGCAGGCGCACGATGGCCGACAAGCGGGTGTCATGGCCCAAGGCGCGCACCTCGACGGTCAGTGCGCCTTCGATGTTCAGCGTACCGGCGGTGACGGTGTCACCGGTAAAGCGCGATTGCGGCAGGTATTCGCCGGTCAGCAGCGATTCGTCGATGCTCGATTGACCCTCGAGAATCACACCGTCGGCCGGCAGGACGGCGCCCGGATGTACCAATGCCCGATCACCCAACGCCAACTCACTGAGCAGGATGCGCTCGCTCTGCCCATCGCTGTTCAAGCGCAGGCACGAGGCGGGCAACAGGTTGACCAACTGCGCGGTGGCGGCGGCGGTGCGCTCGCGAGCGCGGCGTTCCAGATAGCGGCCGGCCAGCAGGAACAGCGCGAACATGCCCACCGCGTCGAAATACAGTTCGCCGGACCCGGTAATCGCGGTCCAGATGCCCGCCAGGTACGCGCCGCCAATCGCCAGGGACACCGACACATCCATGGTCAGGTGACGTGTACGCAAGTCGCGCAGGGCGCCCTTGAAAAACGGCGCGCAGCTGTAGAACACGATGGGGGTTGTGAGAAACATCGCCACCCAGCGCAGGATCACATGCAGTTCCGGGCTCAAATCGATGTTGAATTCAGGCCAGGTCGCCATGGTTGCCATCATCGCCTGGAACCACAACAAACCGGCCACCCCCAGCTGACGCAGGGCCAGGCGGTTCTCGCCGGCCAATTGCTCGGCTGCGCGGTCGGCCTGATAGGGGTGGGCGGCATAGCCGATATGACGCAGTTCACCGAGCAACCGGCTCAACGGCAATTGAGCGTCGGCCCAGCGGACCTGCAAGCGATGGTTGGACAGGTTCAGTCGCGCCTCCGCCACAGCGGGCAGGCTGCGCAGGTGTTTTTCGATCAGCCAGCCACACGCGGCGCAACTGATGCCTTCCATCAGCAGGGTGGCTTCCGCCAGTTCGCCTTCGTGGCGTACAAAGGGCTTTTGCACGTCGGCGCGGTCGTACAGCGCCAATTCGTCCACGAGTTGCACCGGCAACGCCTCGGGGTTGGCCGAGGCTTCGCTGCGGTGCTGGTAGTAGCTTTCCAGCCCACCGGCAACGATGGCTTCGGCCACCGCCTGGCAGCCTGGGCAACACAACTCACGGGGTTCACCCAGGATCTGCGCGGTAAACCGGCTGCCCGCCGGGACGGGCAGGGCGCAGTGGTAGCAGGGGATGGGGCTGGTCATGGTCGGGTTACTGGTCTTCAGCACCTTGCAGCGGTTCGTCACCCAGCAGCAGGTCCTTGTCGTGGCTGACCTGCTCTTCTTCGAACAGGCGCCAGGTCTTGTCACCTTCTACGCCGAGCAGTTCCACGAAGCGTCGGCCGTCGACCTTGTCGGTGACCTGGCCGATGTAGCGTCCGGGTTCGCTGTCGCTACGGGTCAGGATGATCTTGCGGTCCTTCTGCGGTTGGGTCGGCGAAATCAGGTTCAACTCCAGCGTATTCGGGTTGCTGTTGCCGGTCAGGCGCAGGTCGACTTCGCCAGTCAGCTCGTCCAGGTGTACCGATGCACGCAGTTGCAGGGTCTGCGCCAGCTGTTCGCGATCCAGGGAGCGGTTGATGCCTTTGCCGGCCTCGTAATAGTTGTCGTTGACCAGGTTGTCGGGGTTTTTCACCGCGATAGTCACCATGGACAGGGTCAAGGTCACCGAGCAGGCCAGGATGCCAATGATGATCCAGGGCCAGAGGTGCTTGTACCAAGGGCTTGCGGCAGTTGCTGCGGGCATTGTGGCGCTCTCTTTTAACGGGCTTTTTGTTTATCGGACCTGGGGGCCGATGAATCGGCTCTTGGCTTCAACGTGGACGCTGTCGTCATCGGCATCCTTGAGGATGAATTTCACCTCGTTGGTGCTCGACGGCAGTTGCTCGGGGGCGCTGGACAGTTCCACCGGCATGCTGAAGATATCCCCGGCGGCGACTTTGATCTCGCGGCGGCCTTGCAGCTTGAGGTCCGGCAGGCCCGCTGCGTCGAGCACGTAGGTGTGGTCGCGCTGGTCTTTGTTCATGATCTTCAGGCTGTAGACGTTTTCGATGCGGCCTTCGGCGTTTTCGCGGTAGAGCACGCGGTCTTTGCTGACGTCGAAGCCCACCAGCGAGCGCATGAAAAATGCCGTGACCAGCAGGCTGATCATCGCCAGCAGGACCAGGGCGTAGCCGATCAATCGTGGGCGCAGCTTGTGAGTCTTCTGCCCGGACAGGTTGTGCTCGGTGGTGTAGCTGATCAGGCCACGTGGGTAGTCCATCTTGTCCATGATGTTGTCGCACGCGTCGATACAGGCGGCGCAACCGATGCATTCGATTTGCAGGCCGTCGCGGATGTCGATCCCGGTCGGGCAGACCTGCACGCACATCGTGCAATCGATGCAATCGCCCAGGCCCTGGGCCTTGTAGTCGACGCCTTTTTTGCGCGGGCCACGCACTTCACCGCGACGCGGGTCGTAGGAGACGATCAAGGTGTCTTTGTCGAACATCACGCTCTGGAAGCGTGCGTACGGGCACATGTAGATGCACACCTGTTCACGTAGCCAGCCGGCGTTGCCATAGGTGGCGAGGGTGAAGAAGCCCACCCAGAAATAGGACCAGCCATCGGCCTGGCCGGTGAAGAAGTCGAACACCAGCTCGCGGATCGGCGAGAAGTAGCCGACAAAGGTCATGCCGGTGACAAAGCCGATCGACAGCCACAGGCTGTGCTTGCTCAATTTTCGCAGGAACTTGTTGATGCCCATCGGCGCTTTGTCGAGCTTGATGCGCTGGTTGCGATCGCCTTCGGTGACTTTTTCGCACCACATGAAGATCCAGGTCCACACGCTTTGCGGGCAGGTATAACCGCACCACACGCGTCCGGCGTACACCGTGATAAAGAACAGGCCGAATGCGGCAATGATCAACAGGCCCGACAGCAGGATGAAATCCTGGGGCCAGAAGGTCGCGCCAAAAATGAAGAATTTACGTTCCGGCAGGTTCCACCACACTGCCTGGTGGCCCCCCCAGTTCAGCCACACCGTGCCGAAATAGAGCAGGAACAGACCGGCACCGCCGAGCATGCGCAAATTACGGAACAGGCCGGTGAAGGCGCGGGTGTAGATCTTCTCTCGCGAGGCGTAGAGATCGACCGTGTTGCTGGCGTTTTTGGCAGGCGGGGTAACGTCATGTACCGGTATCTGGTTGCTCATCATTGCATCCCACGGCGGTGGAGACTTGCCTCGGCCAGTACGTGCCGGCCGGGGTCAAATAGGGGTGTGGCAGTGGCCTAATGATACGCCCCCGGTGGTGCTGCAAGGGTGCGACCTTTGGTCGCGTTGGGGGAATTCAATTGATGGTATATGTGATCTGGATCAATTGACTTGGGAAGTATGGACGGTTTTTGCGTCAAGGCGGGTCATTCGTTCCATGGATTGAGCAACGGAACGCCACTGGATCGAAAGTCGCAGACATTGCGCGTCACGACGGTCAGCCCATGCACCAGCGCTGTCGCGGCGATCAGTGCATCACTCTCATTAGCCTGGTCGGGTACATGCAATTGCGCACAACGCAGCGCAACTGCGGCATCGACAGGCAGGATCCTGGCATCAAAGGCGGGCATTACGTGCTTTTTCAGCCAGGTTCGTAACACCTTCCCTTGCATTGGGTCTCGACGTTCAATGCGCAAGACGCCGGTCTCCAGCTCCTTGAGGGTGATAGCCGAGATGAACATGCGTGGAGCAATGACACTTTTTGCCCAGGCGACGACTTTGGCGTCAGCCTGGGGTTTACGAAGTTCAGAGATTACGTTGGTGTCGAGCAGGTACATCAAGAGAGGTCCACAGGTCGATGGATGATCACGGCACGTTCGGTTTCGAACTCGATATCGGCCGCTTCCGACATCACCAGCAGGTCAACGATGTCAGCATCGAGGCCTGTCAGTTTCTGGTAGTCCTCAATGCTTAGCAGGACATGGGCAGGCTTGCCGCGATCGGTGATAAAAACCGGCCCTTGGCGAGCGGCTTTTTTGGCACCACTTGTGTCTTGATTGAATTCCCGGCTGGAAATGGTGGTGATGGTCATGGGGTATCCCCCTTCGTCAGATTTTATGTAGGCACGTTACTACTTAGGTTCTAGCAGGAGCAAGTCCGAGGCTACGAGTGGTCATTCTGTGGGGGAACAAACAACAAAGCCCTGCGTAGCTGTCGCTGCGCAGGGCTTTGTTGATAGTCAGGTTTACTGCTCTTCGGTCTGCTTATCCCCATGGGACAGGCTGTAGACATATGCCGCCAGCAGATGCACCTTGTCATTGCCTTGCAGTTGCTCCTGGGCAGGCATCTGGCCCTGGCGGCCGTACCGGATGGTCTGCTGCAGTTGGGCGAAGCTGGAACCGTAGATGAATGCACCCGGGTGAGTCAGGTCGGGGGCGCCCATCGCCGGGGTGCCTTTACCGGCGGGACCGTGGCAGGCCACGCAGTTGGCGGCGAAGAGTTTCGCGCCGTTGGCCGCGTCGGCTTTGGCCCCTTCCGGCAACTTGCGGCCGTCGAGGTTGGTCACCACAAAGGCTGCCACGTCGGCCACGCCTTGTTCGCCGATCACCTCGGCCCACGCCGGCATCACTGCGTGGCGGCCTTTCATGATGGTTTCCTTGATGGTGGCCGGTTCGCCACCCCAGCGCCAATCGGCATCGGTCAGGTTGGGGAAACCGTAGGCGCCCTTGGCGTCGGAACCGTGGCACACCGAACAGTTGGAGGCGAACAGTCGACCTCCCATCTTCAGGGCTTGCGGGTCCTTGGCGACTTCTTCAATCGGCATTGCGGCGAACTTGGCGAAGATCGGGCCGAACTTGGCGTCTGACTTGGCCATTTCCTTTTCCCATTCGTGCACACCGGTCCAGCCGGTCTGGCCGTTGGCGAATGGGGTTTGCTTGTCGGTGTCGAGGTAGTTGTAGCCGGGCAGCAAGCCCTTCCAATTGCCGAGGCCGGGATACAGCGCCAGGTAGCCGAGGGCGAAGATGATGGTGCCGACGAACAGCATGAACCACCATTTGGGCAGCGGGTTGTCGTACTCCTCGATGCCGTCGAACGAGTGGCCGACGGTTTCGTCGGTCTGCTCGGCGCGCTGGCCCCGGCGGGTGGACAGCAGCAGCCAAGTCAGGGCGAAGATGGTACCCAGACTGAGGACTGTGACGTACAGACTCCAGAACGTAGTCATTCTTTGTTACTCCTAGAAGCTTGCTCGACGTGCTTGATGGCTTCGGGATCATCCGCAAAGGGCAGCATGGTCGCGTCGTCAAACTCCGACTTGCGCTTGGGGCTGAATACCCACAACGCCAGGCCGATAAAGGCCACCATCACCACAACGGTGCCCAGGCCTCGAATCATCCCGATATCCATGTAGGTCACCGTTTGCTTTTGATGAGGGTGCCAAGGCCCTGCAGGTAGGCCACCAATGCGTCCATTTCGGTCTTGCCCTTCACAGCGGCGGCTGCACCGGCGATGTCTTCATCGGTGTAGGGCACGCCCAGGGTGCGCAAGACTTCCATCTTCTTCGCAGTGTCCTTGCCGTCGAGCTTGTTTTCCACGAGGAACGGATACGCCGGCATTTTCGACTCCGGCACAACGTTGCGCGGGTTGTACAAGTGCGCACGCTGCCAGTCATCGGAGTAACGCCCGCCGACACGGGCCAGGTCCGGGCCGGTACGCTTGGAACCCCACAGGAACGGGTGGTCCCACACGCTTTCACCGGCAACCGAATAGTGGCCGTAGCGTTCGGTTTCGGCGCGGAACGGGCGGATCATCTGCGAGTGGCAGCCGACACAACCGTTAGCGATGTAGACGTCGCGGCCTTCCAGTTCAAGGGCGGTGCGCGGCTTCATGCCTTCGACCGGTTTGTTGGTCACGTCCTGGAAGAACAGCGGGACGATCTGGGTCAGGCCGCCGATACTCACGGCGATGACCATGAAGAAGGCCAGCAGGCCGATATTCTTCTCGACTACTTCATGCTTCATCAGTGGGCTCCCACAACGGCGATCTTGGCGGCGGCTTCGGCTTCTGCAGGGTCCGAGGCACGCACGGTGCGCCAGACGTTGTAGGCCATGAACAGCATGCCGGCGGCAAAGAACGCACCGCCCAGGGCACGGACGATGTAGCCCGGATGGCTGGCTTGCAGCGCTTCGACGAAGGAGTAGGTGAGGGTGCCGTCATCGTTGATCGCACGCCACATCAGGCCCTGGGTGATGCCGTTGACCCACATCGAGGCGATGTAGAGCACGGTGCCGATGGTGGCCAGCCAGAAGTGCGTGTTGATCAGCCCGACGCTGTGCATCTGCGCACGGCCGAACAGTTTGGGGATCATGTGGTACAGCGCGCCGATGGAGATCATCGCCACCCAACCGAGGGCGCCGGCGTGTACGTGGCCGATGGTCCAGTCGGTGTAGTGCGACAGCGAGTTGACGGTCTTGATCGCCATCATCGGGCCTTCGAAGGTCGACATGCCGTAGAACGCCAGGGACACCACGAGGAAGCGCAGGATCGGGTCGGTGCGCAATTTATGCCAGGCGCCCGACAGGGTCATCATGCCGTTGATCATGCCGCCCCAGCTCGGGGCCAGCAGGATGATCGACATCGCCATGCCCAGGGACTGCGCCCAGTCCGGCAGCGCGGTGTAGTGCAGGTGGTGCGGGCCGGCCCAGATGTACAGGGTGATCAGTGCCCAGAAGTGCACGATGGACAGGCGATACGAGTAGATCGGCCGTTCGGCCTGCTTGGGCACGAAGTAGTACATCATCCCCAGGAAACCGGTGGTGAGGAAGAAGCCTACGGCGTTGTGGCCGTACCACCACTGGATCATCGCATCCGTTGCCCCGGCGTAGGCCGAGTAGGATTTGAACCAGCTCACCGGCAAGGAGGCGTGGTTGACGATGTGCAGCATCGCCGTGACCAGGATGAACGCGCCGTAGAACCAGTTACCCACATAGATGTGCTTGGTCTTGCGCTTGACGATGGTGCCGAAGAACACCACGGCGTAGGTCACCCACACGATGGCGAGCAAAATGGCGATCGGCCATTCCAGCTCGGCGTATTCCTTGGTGGTGGTGTAGCCCAGCGGCAGGGTGATGATGGCGCCGAGGATCACGGCTTGCCAGCCCCAGAAGGTGAATGCGGCGAGGCCGTCGGAGATCAGTCGCGTCTGGCAGGTTCGCTGCACGACATAGTAGGAGGTGGCAAACAATGCACATCCGCCGAAGGCGAAAATCACCAGGTTAGTGTGCAGCGGGCGCAGGCGGCCGAAGGTCGTCCATGGCAAGCCGAAATTCAATTGCGGCCAGACCAGTTGCGAGGCGATGAACACCCCGAGCCCCATGCCAAGGATCCCCCAGACCACCGTCATGATGGCGAACTGGCGGACTACCTTATAGTTATAAGCAGTCGGACTGATTGCTGTGCTCATTCTAAGGTTCCACGGTTTAGGTTTTTTTATAGGTAAAATCGGTCGCAAGTATGTAGAAAGCGAGGGGTCATTGCAACGCAATGACTGACCTGTATCAATGCGTTCCACGCCAGATTCTGCGCCCTTTCCATGTTTGGTGTAAGGACAAAATCCGAAATCAAAAGCTGATCGAGTGGACAAGAAAATTTGGGGGCCGCAACAATAGTC
This sequence comes from Pseudomonas sp. R11F, assembly GCF_050312575.1. NCBI lineage: Bacteria > Pseudomonadati > Pseudomonadota > Gammaproteobacteria > Pseudomonadales > Pseudomonadaceae > Pseudomonas > Pseudomonas sp. R11F. Next base: position 27,295 of record NZ_JBNPJU010000056.1, read on the forward strand.
GTGCGTACGCCAGGATCAGTCCGCTGTGCAAGCAAGCGTAGACCCGAATGGCGAGAGGGGAAAGTTGTGCTTTGGAAGGGTGTGACACTTGGTCGCGTTAAAAGTCCCCCTGTGGCGAGGGAGCTTGCTCCCGCTGGAGTGCGAAGCGCTCCTAAGGTTTTGGGGCTGCTTCGCAGCCCAGCGGGAGCAAGCTCCCTCGCCACTGGTAAGGTGCCGCCCCGTAGTGGAGCGGCGTTCAGGGGTTATTGCGACTGGCTTTCTGGCATTGCGCCATCAGCGTTGTGCGACAGGCTATAAACGTAGGCTGCGAGCAGATGCACCTTGTCATTACCTTGCAGCACGTCCTGCGCCGGCATCTGGCCTTGGCGGCCGTGGCGGATGGTCTGCTGCAGCTGCGCCAGGCTGGTGCCGTAGATAAACCCGGCAGGCTCGGTCAGGTTCGGCGCGCCCATGGCTTCCATGCCGTGGCCTTGCGGACCGTGGCAGGCCACGCACGTGGTGTTGAAGGCCGCTTGGCCTGCGGCCAGGTCGGCAGTGCTGTCGGCCGGCAATGGCAGCTTGGCCAGGTCATGACGCACATAGGCGGCGACGTTTTTTACCCCGTCTTCGCCGAGTATTTCACCCCAGGCCGGCATTGCCGCGTGACGACCGTTCAAGATGGTGGCCTTGATCGCTTCAGGTGAACCGCCCCAGCGCCAGATATTGTCCGCCAGGTTCGGGAAGCCATAGGCACCCTTGGCATCCGAGCCGTGGCACACCGCGCAGTTGGAGGCGAACAAGCGGCCGCCCATTTTCAGCGCTTGCGGATCTTTCGCGACTTCTTCCACGGGCATGGCTGAGAATTTTGCGAAGATCGGCCCGAACTTGGCGTCGGCCTTGGCCATTTCCTTGTCCCATTCCTTGTTCTGGGTCCAACCGTCTTCATAGCCCGGCAATACGCCTTTCCAGTTGCCCAGGCCCGGGTAGAGGATCAGATAGCCGACGGCGAACACCAGGGTGCCGGCGAACAGCATGAACCACCACTGGGGCAGCGGGTTGTCGTATTCCTCGATGCCATCGAAGGCGTGGCCCATGGTCTGGTCGACACTGCCCTTGGTCTCGCCCTTGCGGGTGCCGATCAACAGCCAGGTCAGGCCGATCAGGCTGCCGAGGGTCAGTACGCAGATCCATGTACTCCAAAAGGTAGTCATGGCCGAGTGCTCCTTGTTACAGGCTCTTCTTGAGCGTCGGATGGAGAGGGTTCATCGGCGAACGGCAGCAGGCGTGCCTGCTCGAATTCCGCATTGCGCCGGTTGTTGAACACCCACAGCGACAGGCCGATAAAGGCGATGGCGACCACCAGCGTGCCGAGGCCGCGGATGGTGCCTGCATCGAATTCAAATCCCATGGCTCACCTCTTGCTCTTGATGGCAGTGCCGAGTACTTGCAGGTACGCAACCAGCGCATCCATCTCGGTCTTGCCCTTGAGGCTGGCGACGGCGCCACTGATGTCGTCGTCGGTGTACGGCACACCGAGGGTGCGCATCACTTTCAACTTGGTTTCGGTGTGGCTGCTGTCCACGGGGGCGGTGACCAGCCACGGGTAGGCCGGCATTTTCGACTCCGGCACCACGTTGCGCGGGTTGTACAAGTGCGCGCGGTGCCAATCGTCCGAGTAGCGTGCGCCGACGCGCGCCAGGTCCGGCCCAGTGCGTTTGGAGCCCCACAGGAACGGGTGGTCCCACACGCTCTCGCCGGCTACCGAGTAGTGACCGTAACGCTCGGTCTCGGCGCGGAACGGGCGGATCATCTGCGAGTGGCACTGTACGCAGCCCTCGCGGATGTAGATGTCGCGGCCTTCCAGTTGCAGCGCGGTGTAGGGCTTCATGCCTTCGACCGGCTTGTTGGTCACGTCCTGGAAGAACAGCGGGACGATCTGGGTCAGGCCGCCGATGCTCACGGCGAACACCATCAACAGCATCAGCAGGCCGACGTTCTTTTCAATCGTTTCGTGTTTCATCACTGACTCCTCAGGCCATCTGCGCAGCAGCGGCGACTTCGACAGGTTGTGCCGAACGCACGGTGCGCCATGTGTTGTAAGCCATCAGCAACATGCCGGTGAGGAACACCGCACCGCCCACCAACCGCACGATGAAGCCCGGATGGCTGGCCACCAGGGTCTCGACGAAGGAGTAGGTCAAGGTGCCGTCTTCGTTGACTGCACGCCACATCAGGCCCTGGGCGATGCCGTTGACCCACATCGAGGCGATGTAGAGCACGGTGCCGATGGTGGCCAGCCAGAAGTGCGCGTTGATCAGGCCGAGGCTGTACATCTGCTCGCGGCCGAAGACTTTCGGGATCATGTGGTACAGCGCGCCGATGGAGATCATCGCTACCCAACCGAGGGCGCCGGCGTGTACGTGGCCGATGGTCCAGTCGGTGTAGTGGGAGAGGGCGTTGACGGTCTTGATCGCCATCATCGGGCCTTCGAACGTCGACATGCCGTAGAACGCCAGGGACACCACGAGGAAGCGCAGGATCGGGTCGCTGCGCAGCTTATGCCAGGCCCCGGAGAGGGTCATCATGCCGTTGATCATGCCGCCCCAGCTCGGTGCCAGCAGCACCAGGGACATCACCATGCCCAGGGACTGCGCCCAGTCCGGTAGCGCGGTGTAGTGCAGGTGGTGAGGGCCGGCCCAGATGTACAGGGTGATCAGCGCCCAGAAGTGCACGATGGACAAGCGGTAGGAATACACCGGGCGTTCGGCCTGTTTGGGCACGAAGTAGTACATCATGCCGAGGAAGCCCGCCGTCAGGAAAAAGCCGACCGCGTTATGCCCGTACCACCATTGCACCATGGCATCTGTTGCACCGCCGTAGGCCGAGTAGGACTTGGTCCAGCTCACCGGCAGCGAGGCATGGTTGACGATGTGCAGGATGGCCACGGTGATGATGAACGCCCCGAAGAACCAGTTGCCGACGTAGATGTGCTTGGTCTTGCGCTTCATCACCGTGCCGAAGAACACCACGCCGTAGGCGACCCAGACGATGGCGATCAAAATGGCGATCGGCCACTCCAGCTCGGCGTATTCCTTGGAGGTGGTGTAGCCCAACGGCAGGCTGATGGCCGCCAGCACAATCACCAGTTGCCAGCCCCAGAAGCAGAACGCGGCGATTTTCGGCGCGAACAGCTGCGTCTGGCAGGTGCGTTGTACCGAGTAAAAAGAACTGGCGAACAGCGCGCAGCCACCGAAGGCGAAGATCACCGCATTGGTATGCAGCGGGCGCAAGCGGCCGAAGCTGGTCCAGGGCAAATCGAAGTTGAGTGCAGGCCAGACCAATTGGGCGGCGAGAAAAACCCCGAGCCCCATGCCGACGATGCCCCACACCACCGTCATAATGGCGAATTGGCGGACCACCTTGTAGTTATAGGCGGTACTTAAAGTAGTGTTCATGGTTCCCCATCCACGGTTCAACCCAAGCCAATGCGGCACTTGGGCTGGAGTTATAGGCAGACTAAAAAGCGAGGCAAGCATGGGCAAAGAGCACAAGGCCAGTATTGACGGGGATCAATGGGCGCACTGCGTGCAGGAACGCGGCTGGTTGTGGGATGTCGCGCAAGGGGCGGGCGCGCGTGAGCCGGTGACGTTGATCCTGGCCCACGGTGCCGGTGCGCCGATGGACTCCTCGTTCATGAACGACATGGCTGCACGCCTTGCCGGGCATGGCGTGAACGTGTTGCGCTTTGAATTTCCCTACATGGCCCAGCGCCGGCTGGACGGCGGCAAGCGCCCACCGAGCCCGGCACCGAAACTGCTGCAGGCGTGGCGTGAGGTGTATGTCGAGGTGCGACGTCATGTCGCTGGGAAACTGGCGATTGGCGGCAAGTCCATGGGCGGGCGCATGGCCAGTTTGTTGGCCGATGAATTGGCTGCCGATGGGCTGGTGTGCCTGGGTTATCCGTTCTATGCCGTGGGCAAGCCGCAAAAGCCACGGGTCGAGCACCTGGCCGGGTTGAAGACCGCGACGTTGATTGTTCAGGGCGAGCGCGATGCCCTGGGTAATCGGGAGGCGGTCGAGGGGTATGCGTTATCGCCGAGTATCGAGGTGATGTGGCTGGTGGCGGGGGATCATGATTTGAAGCCGTTGAGGGCGTCGGGGTTCAGCCATGAGCAGCATCTGGAGGCTGCGGCGGTGCAGGTGGCTGAGTTTCTCGGTGCCTGATAGGGCCCAATCGGGGGCAAGCCCCCTCCCACAGGACTGTATTCACACATGGCAATCTGTGAACCCGATCCAATGTGGGAGGGGGCTTGCCCCCGATCGCGATCTACCGGTTGAAACGCTCTACCAGCGAGTACTGGGTATTGGCGGTATGCGTCAGCTCTTCACTCAATTGCGCCGAGTTCAGTGCCTGTTCCGAGGTCTGGTCCGCCAACAGCGCAATGGTGCTGATGTTGCGGCTGATCTCTTCGGCGACCGAGCTTTGCTCCTCGGTGGCGGCGGCGATCTGGGTGGTCATGTCGGTGATATGGGCGACCGCTTCGCTGATGCCCACCAACGCCTGATCCGCTTCCATCACCCGTGCCACGCCCTCTTCGGCCTGGCGATGCCCGGCGTCCATGGTTTGTACTGCGGCGCTGGCGGTCTGCTGCAACTTGGCGATCAAGGTGTGGATCTGCCCGGTGGACTCAGCCGTACGTTGCGCCAACTGGCGTACTTCGTCGGCCACTACCGCAAAACCACGCCCCATTTCGCCGGCGCGGGCCGCTTCGATGGCGGCGTTGAGTGCCAGCAGGTTGGTCTGGTCGGCGATGCCTTTGATCACATCGACCACGCCGCCGATTTCATCGCTGTCCTTGGCCAGTTGGGTGACGGTCACGCCGGTTTCACCCACGGCAACGGACAGGCGCTGAATCGCCTCGCGGGTTTCCCCGGCGATGTCGCGGCCACGACCGGTCAGGCGATTGGCTTCCTGGGTGGCGTCGGCGGTGCGTTGTACGTGGCTGGCCACTTCCTGGGTCGTCGCCGCCATCTGGTTGACGGCGGTCGCCACCTGTTCGGTTTCCACGCGCTGGCGTTCCAGGCCACTGGAGCTGTTATGCGCCAGGGTGTTGGACTGTGCGGCCTGGTCGTTGAGGTGTTCGGCCGTGTCCTGCAAGCGCGTAAGGCAAGTCTTCAGGCGTGCCTCCTGGCTGAGGATCGACATCTCCAGGCGCGCCTGTGAACCGCGGCTGTCGGTGTACATCTGCGCGATCAACGGGTCGGAAGTGGTCTGTTCGGCCAGGCGCATCAGGCGCTTGAGGCCGCGCTGTTGCCAGCTCAGGCCCAGCAGGCCGAGTGGCACCGACAACCCCGCCGCGAGGGCAAAGCCCCAGTGGGAGTTGAGTGACGCACCGATCATGAAGCTCAACTGGCTCACCAGGATAAACGGCAGCCAGTCCTGCAGCACCGGCAGCCACTTGTCACGCTGGGGAATCGCCGACTTGCCCTGGTTGATGCGTTGATAGAGCGCTTCGGCCCGGCGGATCTGCTCGGCGGTGGGTTTGACGCGCACCGATTCGTAGCCGACCACCTGGTTGCCCTCGAAGACGGGCGTCACATAGGCGTTAACCCAGTAGTGATCGCCGGTCTTGCAGCGGTTCTTGACAATGCCCATCCATGGCAAGCCTTGTTTGAGCGTTGACCACATATGCCCGAACACCGCAGCCGGCACATCCGGGTGACGCACCAGGTTGTGCGGAGCGCGGAGCAGTTCGTCGCGGGAGAACCCACTGATTTCGACGAAAGCGTCGTTGCAGTAGGTGATGACCCCTTTGGCATCTGTGGTGGAGATCAACCGTTGCTGAGCGGGGAAGGTACGTTCGCGCTGTGTAACGGGTTGGTTATTACGCATGATTGTTCAATCCGCAAGGCTTTCAGGGGTTATCGGTCGCGGCAGGCTTTTATTTAACTTAATTTTGTAACAATCAGCCGGCCAGCATCGGGTAGGTAAACAACCCGAAGTGAAGCAGATTCAAGCCAAAATGCGTGGCGATTGCGGCGCCCAAGCCACCAAAGCGATAAGCCAGGCCATACCCGGCGCCAGCAATAGTCGCCAGCAGCACCCACTGCCAGCCTGCACCCAGGTGCACCAGGCCGAACAGGAGCGAGGCCAGCAGCAGCGCGAGGTTTTCGCCATAGGGCAGGTGCTTCAAGCGTTGGCTCAGGCCGCCCTGGATGTAGCCGCGGAACAGCGCCTCCTCCACCAGGGTCACCAGCAGCAGGTTGTTGAGTACCCACAGCCAGGCCTGTTCAGGCCATTTCGGCGCCCAACTGACGATGCCCAGCAACGCCGCTCCACCCAGCGCGGCAACCGCTGTCAGCACCAGCGCCAGGGCGGCGACACAGATCGACAGGCGCAGCGAACGGCGTGCCACGATCCACGGGCAGGCCAGCAGTAGCCAGAAACCGATCAGGGGTTTGTCCTGATTCAGGTACATCGAGAAAGGCACTGCATCGGCGGTGAAGCGCTGCGGGGCAATGCCGCGCCCATTGTAGAAACCCGGCAGCCAATGCATGGCCAGGCCCAGGGCCAATACTATGAACAGACCGTGGCCGAGGTAGCGCGCCCAAGGGGTGCGTTGTTGGCGTACGGCGTACCCGGCGATCAGCAGCAGGGCGACCGAGACGACCGCCAGCAGGCCCAGTTGCCCGTAGGTCAGGGCCAGTACGTAGCCGATGGAAAGAAGCGCCAGGTACAGCCAGGGCAGAGTGATCATGGGACATCCTTGGAAAAAACCGGGCGGCATTATAACGGCCGCAAGTCCAGCCAGGCATGAAAACTCCTCCACGCAATAGTTGCGATCAGGTGATTGCAAAATGTGTTTGCGGCTGGTTATAGTCGGTGCGTCTTTATCCCTTCAAAAAGATCAGCACATGCCAGCTTCCCCACGCACAGCGGTAGTCGATTCAGCGGTCAACGCTGTGGGCGTGCCGTGCGGGAACCAACAGCTTGTGCAGTTCGGTCACTACCCCCCACCTGTCAGCAGCACGCCGGTGTACGCAGTCGTATCACCGCCGGGTGTTGGCATCGCGGGCTGATCAGTTGATCGCTGTTCCCCTCTGCCCGCCTGAAAAAAACCATTGAACTTCAGCCATTGCTGAGTCGGCTTTTTTTGCCTCATTACAGGTGGTAAACATGTCTGTTCTTTCGAAACAATCCGTGGCCGCGGCGGCCTCGACGAGCCTGTTTGTGCTGCTGTGGAGCAGCGGGGCGATTTTCTCCAAGTTGGGCCTGGCCCATTCATCGCCCTTCGCTTTTCTGTTGATCCGTTTTGCTATCGCCCTGGTCGGGCTGGTCCTGCTGATACCGCTCTTCAAACTGAAACTGCCGCGTCCCGGCAAGCCGCTGTGGTATGCGGTGGCAACCGGGCTGGTGTTGTTGGGCGCGTACCAGATTTTCTATCTGCTGGCCCTGGACCTCAAAGTCACCCCGGGGGTGATGGCAACCATCATGGGGGTACAACCGATCCTCACCGTGGTGCTGATGGAACGTCAGCGTTCATTGCGCCGGATGCTCGGCCTGGGCCTGGGGCTGGCGGGGCTGATCATGGTGGTCTATCAAGGCATCGGCTTGTCCGGGATGTCCCTGGCGGGGATGCTGTTCGGGCTGCTGGCGCTGGCGAGCATGACCTTTGGCTCGATCATGCAAAAGCGCATCACCGACAACCCTTTGGGCACGCTGCCGGTGCAATACCTGGCTGGCTTGTTGTTGTGCGCGGTGTTTGTACCGTTTCAGCCATTCCACTATGAACACAGCGCCGGCTTTTACCTGCCGGTGCTGTGGATGGGGCTGGTGGTGTCGTTGTTGGCGACGCTGTTGCTGTACCGCCTGATCGCCCGGGGCAACCTGGTGAACGTCACCAGCCTGTTCTATCTGGTGCCGGCGGTGACGGCGGTCATGGACTACCTGATCTTCGGCAATAAGCTCGCAGCGTTGAGCCTGTCAGGCATGGGCTTGATCATCATCGGCCTGGTCTTCGTCTTCCGTAAAAACTGACGCATGTAGTGAGCGGGCTTGCCCCGCGCTGGGTGGCGCAGCCGCCCTAAACCGGCCACCGCGTTCTTCCAGGAAGAGCTCAGGCGCCTGGTTTTGGGGCGGCTGC
>NZ_JBNPJU010000055.1:0-35257 GCF_050312575.1 Pseudomonas sp. R11F
ATAGCGGTGGGTCAGTTGACCCTCTGCTATCGGGAGCAAGCCCCCTCTTGTTTACAGTGGATATCAGGCACCGAATCCGACAATGGCCTTGGTCTCCAGGTACTCTTCAAAACCCTGCACGCCATACTCGCGGCCATTGCCCGAACGCTTATAACCACCAAAGGGCGCCATCGGGTCCCAGGCGGGATGGTTCAGGTGCACCTGCCCGGCGCGAATGCGCGACGCCACGGCACGCGCAAGCTGGATATCCTGCCCCTGCACATGCGCGCCCAGCCCGTACACCGTGTCATTGGCGATGGCGACGGCTTCATCGAGGCTGTCATACGCGATGATGCAGAGCACCGGGCCGAAAATTTCTTCCTGGGCGATGCGCATGCTGCTCGCGACATCGGAAAACACGGTCGGGCGGGCATAGAAGCCTTTGTCAAAGCCCGGTACGCGCCCGGGGCCACCGCAGACCCGTTTCGCGCCTTCGGCGATGCCGGCTTCGATCATGCTCTGGACACGCTCGAACTGTGCCTGGTTGGCAATCGGGCCGAGTACGGTGTCCTCCGACTGCGGGTCACCGACGACGATGCCATTGGCGGTGGCCGCTGCCAGCGCTTCGACTTCCGCCAGCCTGCTCCGGGGCACGATCATCCGCGTCGGTGCGCTGCAGGATTGCCCCACGTTGCGAAATGCCGACATCACGCCCAGCGGCACGGCCTTGGCAAAGTCTGCATCGGGCAGCAGCACATTCGGCGACTTGCCGCCCAGCTCCTGGGTCACGCGTTTCACCGTCGGCGCGGCCGCTTGCGCCACCAGCGCGCCGGCGCGGTTGGAGCCGGTGATGGAAATCATATCGATGTCAGCGTGCGCCGCCATGGCAGCACCTACCTCGTGGCCACTGCCATTGACCAGGTTGAACACCCCGGGCGGCAGGCCGGCATCGTGCACCAACTGGGCGAACAGCAACGCGCTCAGCGGCGACAGTTCGCTGGGTTTGAGCACCACGGTGCAGCCGGCGGCAATCGCCGGGGCAACCTTGGCGGTGATCTGGTAAAGCGGCCAGTTCCACGGGGTGATGAGCCCGCATACGCCGATGGGTTCGCGCTCGATCGCGGTGCTGCCTTCCAGCGTCTGGAAGCGATAGTCGGCCAAAAGATCACGTGCGACGCGCACGTGTTCGGCCGCCAGTGGCACCTGCATGGCCCGTGCGAAACCTATCGCCGCGCCCATCTCCAGGCACAGTGCCTGGGCCAGCTCTTCCTTGCGTTCCAGGATCAGCGTATGGATCTTGCCCAGTACGCGGGCGCGCTCCGCAGGGGCGCAAGCCGCCCAACCGGGAAACGCCTCACGCGCCGCTGCAACGGCGCGATCGACATCTTCGGCGGTGCCGCGCGCCACCTGCGCCACCTCCTGTTCGGTGGCCGGGTTGATCACCCCGAGGCTGGCCGGAACAGCCGGCGAAACCCACTGGCCATTGATGTAGAACCTGGCCAATACGTGGGCATCGACGCTGGGGTGGTTCGAAGAGTGTGTAGTCATGTTCAACGGGCTCCCTGGAGCGATAACGGGCGTTGCGAACTTATTTCACCGCGTAAACCTTGCGCACATACACCGAGCCGCGCCAGGCACAGGGCGCGCCTTTGGCGACGAACACGGTGTCTCCGGTGTTGACCGTCAGATCGACACCCTCAGCGTCCTGAAGCGTCATGTTGCCTTCGATCAGGTACATCAATTCGTGCAGCTTGTGCGGGCGGCCGTGGCGGGCATAGGGCGTCGAGTCCCAGATGCCGACGCGCAGTTCGGTGCTGGCGTCGTCGAACAGGTTGTTGGCGCGGCATTGCGGCGCAGGGCCGATCAGGATGTGTGCGTCGGGTGCGGCTGACGGGTTGAGCTGGGCACGCGGGTCGAGCCAGGTCAGGCCGGGGCGCAGCGGGGCGTCGGCGAGGTCCACGGCGCAGAAGGCCCAGCAGGTGCCTGGAGTCGCCTGCAGGGTGAGGCGGGTGCCACGGCCGATGACCGCGCTGTCGCCGACGCCCAGTTCCAACGTCTGCTCGGCGCTGTGCAGCAGGACTGAGCCTGCGTGAACCACCAGCGTTTCGCTGTGGGGGAAGTCTTCGATCACCGCTTCGCCGCTGAACGCGACCAGGCCGGCAGACACGCCGTCGTCGCTCAGCCAGGCCAGCCGGCGGGTGTTGCCGAAGGGGTCGAGCGTGCTCAGGGCCGCGTTGCGCAAGGGCGTGTCGACAGGGCTGCCGTCAGCGCGAGCGAGCATGAGGATACGGGGGGGAAACATGGGCAATACTCCAGGAGAAATCAGCCGACGGCTTGGGTGATCAGGGCAAATGCATGTATGCCTGCGCGGGCTTTGGGCGGTTCACCCTTGGCCATGCGTGCAACCTTGTCGACGCACTTCAAACCGGCCTGCTCGAGCCAGTCGTTGAGGCCGCATTCGGCCGGGATATCGATGCGCACAAAGGCGTCCGGTACCTCGGCCAGCAGCGTGCCGATCAGGTGCTTGGCCTGCTCGAGCGTCTCGGCCACTACCGGGCCGATGCAGCGCCCGCGACCAAAGGGGTACAGCAGTGCAATCGCGCGCAACTGGCCGTCGCGTTCGATGCCTACGGCGTGCTCCGCTTGCAGATCGCGCAGAATCTCGCGGCGGTCCAGGCCGCTACCGGCGCTGGCCAGGTCGATCAGGGCGGCATGATCATCGGCATTCAGCGTGCGGCAGGTTTCGCCTGCGGCCAGAGCGGTCAGTTCGGGAACCTGCACCTGACCTTGATGCTGCTGCACATAGCCAAACTCGACAAACCCCTGGCTGGCATAAAGCGGTGCACCGGCCAGGGTCGCGTTGAGCAGTGGCGTGCTGGTTCGGCAGGCCTTCAGGGCCATTTCCATCAAGCGTCGGCCGATGCCCTTGCCCTGATAGTCGTCGCTGACGATCACGAGGCCGATCGTTGTGTAATCACCCTGGGGGCAGGCGAACGCCGAGCCGATCAGGCGCTCATCGTCGAGTACCACAAAACCATCGCTGACCCGTTGCAGCATCGCCCAATCTTCCAGGCGGTGGGGCCATTTGAGTTGCACCGACAGGTCATGGGCGGCTGGGAGGTCGGCGACCGTCATTGAGCGATAGAGGTAATCAGAGTGTGGCAGGGCAGCCATGGCGGGCCTCCGTTGAGCACGGGTTGAGGGTCGTTGAAATGCCTGTATCCCACCTGCTTTGCGGGCTGGCAAGAGGGCGCGCAGCATTCGGTAGATTTGCCGTGCAGGAGGGTAACGCCACCATAGTTACTACCAAATCGGAGGGGGTGCTCAGCAGCAAATGCCTCACGGCTGACGGGCCTGTTCAGCGCTGTGCACGCAGCGCTTCTTTATAGAAAGGTTGTCCACCACACATTCTGCCGCTGATCATCCCCAGCCTTGAGCCTTCGTGCCCAAAAAGGCCCATTAAAGCGCATGAATACGGGCTTCGCCCAAGCCTGGAGCGCGCCGCAAACTCTGCTGGCGCTGGCGGCAAAAACGGTGCTTTGTATTGAGGCGGGCGCTTTTTTGACGCCATCTGCTGATTTCACAGTGGTGTAATGAAGCTGTGCTGCAACGAGGCCGACGCGCCGTCAGAGCCGCGAATGCTTGCCACCTTCCACTGACTCCAGGACCGCACCCCCATGAGCTTTCTTCGTCCCAAATTCATTACGTTTGACTGCTACGGTACGCTGACCAACTTCCAGATGGGCCCGCTGACCCGCGAGCTGTTCGCGGATCGCATCGCGCCTGAGCAGATGGATCAGTTCGTCAAGGATTTTGCCGCCTACCGCCTTGATCAGGTGATGGGCGACTGGCGGCCGTACGACGAAATTCTCAAGACCGCCCTGGCACGTACCTGCAAGCGCTGGGGCATCGACTATCGTGAAGAAGGTCAGCTGTATTACGACGCCGTGCCGACCTGGGGTCCCCATGCGGACGTGCCGGCCGGCCTGTCGAAGATCGCCGACAAGATTCCCCTGGTGATTCTCTCCAACGCCATGGACAGTCAGATCATGTCCAACGTCGAAAAGCTCGGTGCGCCGTTTCACAAGGTGTACACCGCCCAGCAGGCCCAAGCCTACAAGCCACGCTTGCAAGCGTTCGAATTCATGTTCGACAACCTCGGCTGCGGGCCGGAAGACATCTTGCATGTGTCGTCCAGCTTCCGTTACGACCTGATGTCGGCCCACGACATGAAGATCAAGCACAAGGCGTTTGTTGCCCGCGGACATGAAGCCGCAGGCAATGCCGCCTATGGCTACCAGCAGATCACCGATATCGGTGGCTTGCCGGGCCTGGTCGGTCTGTAAACACCAACGTCATCGGCGTACGAGGTTAAACATGGGCAGTGAATCCTATTGGCTCGACACCGCACCCGCCTTCACCGGCGCGCAGTTGGGTGACCTGCCCAGGCAGGTCGACGTGGCGGTGGTCGGTGGCGGGTTTACCGGCCTGTCGGCGGCCAGGGCGTTGGCCATGCGCGGCGCCAGTGTGGTGGTGCTGGATGCCGGGCGGGTGGTCGGCGAAGCCTCGGGGCGCAACGGTGGGCAATGCAATACCGGGGTGGCCCAGGATTATGCCGGGCTGCATGCCAGCCTCGGAGCCGCCAAGGCGCGGGACTATTACCAGGCTTATGAAAGCGCGGTGCAGACCGTGGTGTCGTTGGTGGACCAGGAGCAGATCGCCTGCGACATGGTGCGTAACGGCAAGCTCAAGCTGGCGGCCAAGCCCCTGCATTACGAAGGGTTGGCGCGCACCTGCGAGTTGATCCGCCGTGAAGTCGACGCTGATGTCGAGTTGCTCGACGCCGGCCAGACCCGAGCCGAAGTCCATTCGGCGCAGTTTCACGGCGGCTTGCTGCAACGCAATGGCGTGCAAATGCACATCGGGCGTTTTGGTGTGGGCCTGGCCGAGGCGGCGGCGCGACGCGGCGCGATGATCCATGAGCACACGCTGGTCAATGACTGGAAAGCGCAGGCCGGTGGTTATCAAGTCAACACCGCGCGCGGCTCGCTGCACGCCGGTCAAGTGTTGCTGGCCAGCGGTGCCTGCCAGCACGGTGGGCTTGGCTGGTATCGCCGACGCATCGTACCGGTGGGCAGTTTTGTCATCGTTACCGAAGTGTTGCCCCAGGCGCTCATCGACCAGCTATTGCCGCAGCACCGCGCCTATGTGACCAGCCGCATGATCGGCAATTACTTTCGCCTGACCCCGGATAACCGTCTGCTGTTCGGCGGGCGTGCACGCTTTGCGATGTCCAACAGCGTGTCGGATGCCAAGAGCGGCAAGGTACTGCAGGCCGCGATGCTGAACATGTTTCCGCAGTTGGCGCAGGTGAAGATCGATTACTGCTGGGGCGGCCTGGTGGACATGACCTCCGACCGCCTGCCACGTGCCGGGCAACATGGCGGCGTGTTTCATTCCATGGGCTATAGCGGCCATGGGGTGCAGATGTCAGTGCACATGGGCCAGGTGATGGCCGAGGTGATGGCCGGCAATGCCGCGGCGAACCCGTGGCGTGAACTCGAGTGGCCGGCGATCCCCGGGCATTTCGGCAAACCCTGGTTCCTGCCGTTCGTGGGCGCCTATTACCGCTTTCAGGACTACTTACACTGAGTTGCCGCTGTTGCCTCACCGTCGTGTGTGTTTCCAGAACGCTCCGGATAACCGTGAGCACTCGAACCTTTTAATTTTCGACAGGTAGCCTTGCCATGACAGACAACAAGACCACGCCCTCGCTCATCTCCGGTGAAGAGAGCCTGCGGGTATTCGAAAGCCTCAATCGCGGCATGTCGCGGCGCAATGCCTTGCAAATGCTCGGCCTCGCCGGTGTAGCGGCGGCCGGTGCGGGCAGCTTGTTCGGTACGGCCGGCAAATTGTGGGCCGATGAAGCACCGGCCGAAGGCAAGGGCAAGCCGGGCGGCAAGATCCGCGTGGCCGGTATGTCCACGTCTACCGCCGACACCCTCGACCCGGCCAAGGGCGCGCTGTCTACCGACTACGCGCGCCAATACATGTTCTACAACGGCCTGACGCGCTTCGATAGCCACATGACCCCGCACCTGGAGCTGGCCGAACGCATCGACAATGTCGACGCCACGCTGTGGACCATCACGCTGCGCAAGGACGTGACCTTTCACAACGGCAAGCCACTGACTGCCGCCGACGTGGTGTTCTCCCTGAGCCGGCATAAGGACCCGTTGACGGGTTCCAAAGTCATGGCGCTGGTGGAGCAGTTCACCGAGATCAAGGCCACCGGGCCGAATGAAGTGCAGATCCGCCTCAGCGCGCCCAACGCCGAGCTGCCGTCGATCCTCGCGGTGTCGCACCTGCTGATCGTTCCGGAGGGCACCACCGATTTCAACAAAGGCATCGGCACCGGGCCGTTCACCGTCGGCGAATTCAAGCCGGGTGTGCGTTCGATTGCCGTGCGTAACAAGAACTACTGGAAGCCGGGCCTGCCTTACCTAGATGAGATCGAGTTCATTGCCATCGCCGATGAGCCATCGCGGATCAACGCGCTGCTGTCGGGTGACGTGCACATGATCAACGAAGTCAACCCGCGTTCGACCACGCGCATCAGCGCCAGCCCCAAGCACCGGGTCGTCGATGCGCCGTCGGGCAACTACACCGACTTGATCATTCGTCAGGACCAGATGCCCGGCAAAAGCCCGGAATTCACCCAGGCCATGAAGCTGCTGCTGGACCGCGAACAGGTCAAGTCCGCCGTGTTCCGCGGCTATGCGGTTGTCGGCAACGACCACCCGATTTCGCCGGGCGCGCGCTACTACAACAGCGACCTGCCGCAAACCGTATACGACCCGGAAAAGGCCAAGTTCCTGCTCAAGAAAGCCGGCATGGAGAGCATCACCATGCCGCTGGTGGCTTCGCCGGCCGCGACCGGTTCGGTGGACATCGCCGTGCTGTTGCAACAATCGGCCAAACAGGCCGGGCTCAAGCTTGACGTCAACCGCCTGCCCACCGATGGCTACTGGTCCAACCACTGGATGAAGCACCCGTTGAGTTTCGGCAACATCAACCCACGGCCGAACGCCGACGTGATGTTCTCGCAGTTCTTCCAGTCCAAGGCGCCCTGGAACGAGTCGGGCTGGCAGAACGATCAGTTCGACCAGTTGCTGTTGCTGGCCCGTGCCGAAACCGATGACGCCAAGCGCACCCAGATGTACCACGACATGCAGGCGCTGGTGCACGACCACTGCGGTATCGGGGTGCCCGTGTTCATCAGCAACATCGATGGCGTGGACAAGCGTGTGAAGGGCTACGTAGCCAATCCGCTCGGTGGTTTCATGGGCTACATGTTTGCCGAGCAAGTCTGGCTGGACGCTTGAGCACCGCGAGGGCAGGACGATGAATAGCACTACACTGTGGTTGATCGGGCGGCGCATCGGCGCCGGGGCCGTGACGTTGTTGATCGTGTCCATGGTCGTGTTCGCGATCACGGCGGTACTGCCGGGGGATGCGGCGCAACAGTCCCTGGGCCAGTTCGCCACCCCGGAACAGGTGGCGGCATTGCGCCTGAAACTGGGGCTCGACCAGCCCGGTGTGCTGCGCTACCTGCACTGGTTGATGAGCCTGCTCAGCGGTGACTTGGGCATGTCGACCTCCAGCGCCATGCCCGTCAGCGAATTGATGGGCGGCCGGGCACCCAACACCTTGATGCTGGCGAGTGCCACGGCTTTGGTGTCGGTGCCGGTGGCCATGGTGCTGGGTATCGGTTCTGCCATGGCGCGGGGCGGGCGCATCGACAACATCCTGAGCTTTATCACCCTGGCCATGGTCGCGGTGCCGGAGTTTCTGGTGGCGACCCTGGCGGTGCTGATTTTTGCGGTGAACCTGGGGTGGCTGTCGTCGCTGTCTTATGCGAGTGATATCAGCTCCCCCTGGCAGTTCATGCGCACCTATGCCTTGCCGGTGATGACGCTGTGCTGCGTGATCGTCGCGCAAATGGCGCGCATGACCCGCGCGGCAGTGATCGATCAGCTCGACAGCCCTTATGTGGAAATGGCGCGTCTCAAAGGCGTCGGCCCGATCCGCATTGTGCTGCGCCATGCGTTGCCCAATGCGATCGGCCCGATTGCCAATGCCATCGCCCTGAGCCTCTCGTATTTGCTGGGCGGTGTGGTGATCGTCGAAACCATCTTCAACTATCCCGGCATCGCCAGCTTGATGGTCGATGCCGTGACCAACCGCGACATGGCGTTGGTGCAGGCGTGCAGCATGCTGTTCTGCGCGGCCTATCTGGGCCTGGTGTTAATCGCCGACCTGTGCGCCATCCTGTCCAATCCGAGGCTGAGAAACCAATGAATATGCTCATTGCGAAAGGCAAGCCTGCTTCCTCCGCCCTGGCGTTGGCCAAAGCGTCCAGCGGCCCGTCCTGGCTGGGGCTGCTGGGTGGCGTGGTGTGCCTGGCCTGGTTACTGCTGGCGCTGGTCGGCCCCTGGCTGGCGCCGCACCCGGTGGGCGAAGTGGTGTCTGATAACGTCTTCGACGGCTTCAGCCTGGCTCATCCGTTCGGCACCGACTACCTGGGCCGCGACATGCTCAGCCGCGTGATGGTCGGCGCCCGCTTCACCGTCGGCCTGGCGCTGGTGGCGGCGGTGCTGGCCAGTACCTTGGGCACCTTGTGTGCGCTGGTGTCGGTGGTGTCGCCCAAGTGGCTGGACGAAATCCTCAGCCGCATCATGGATGCCTTCATTTCCATCCCGAGCAAAATGTTCGCGCTGATCATGGTCTCGGCATTCGGCTCGTCGGTGACGCTGCTGATCTGCACGGCGGTGATCAGTTACATCCCCGGCTCGTTCCGCGTCGCGCGCAGCATGGCGGTGAACATCGAGACCCTGGAATACGTGCAGGTTGCGCGTACCCGCGGCGAGGGCCGGCTGTATGTGGCGTGCCGGGAGATTCTGCCGAACATGCTCAACCCGGTATTGACCGACCTGGGGCTGCGTTTCGGCTACATCGTGCTATTGCTTGCCGGCATGAGCTTCCTGGGCCTGGGCGTGCAGCCACCGGACGCCGACCTCGGCTCGCTGGTGCGCGAAAACATCGGCGGCCTCAGCCAGGGTGCGTTGGCTATCGTCATTCCGGCGCTGGCCATTGGCACCTTGACCATCGGCGTGAATCTGTTGATCGACTATCTGTCTTCCCGACGCAGTCGACGTGCGGGAGGCCATTGAAATGACGGAATTGATTCGTGTCGAAGACTTGCGTGTCGTCGCCTGTGGCGAGCACGGCGAAGTGGAAATCGTCAAAGGCGTGAGCTTCTCGCTGGAGCAGGGCCAGGTGCTGGCGTTGATCGGCGAGTCCGGCTCCGGCAAGACCACCATTGCCCTTTCGTTGCTCGGCTACGCGCGACGTGGGTGTCGGTTGTCCGGCGGGGTGGTGCGTGTCGGCGAGCACGACATGCTGGCCGCGAGCGAAAGCCAGTTGCAGAAGCTGCGCGGCAACCGCGTGTCGTATATCGCGCAGAGTGCGGCCGCCGCGTTCAACCCGGCGAAAAAGCTCATCGACCAGGTGGTAGAAGGCGCCCTGATCCACGGGCTGGGTAGCCGCGTCGAGTTGGAGGCCAAGGCGATCGGTCTGTTCCGTGACCTGGCCTTGCCCAACCCGGAGCGCATCGGCCAACGCTACCCGCACCAGGTCTCCGGCGGGCAGTTGCAACGGGTGATGGCGGCGATGGCGCTGATCAGCGATCCCTTGCTGGTGGTGCTCGATGAGCCGACCACGGCGCTGGATGTGACCACGCAGATCGACGTGCTGCGGGCGTTCAAGCGCGTGGTACGCGAACGCGGCGCGACGGCGGTGTATGTGTCCCATGACCTGGCGGTCGTGGCGCAGATGGCCGACCGTATCGTGGTGCTCAACAATGGCCAGATTCTCGAACAGAGCGCCACCGCGCCGCTGCTCGATGCCCCGGCGCATGACTACACGCGCAGCCTGCTGGCGGCCGCGCAGCCGGACGCGACCATCCGTCCGCCGTCCGGCATCGCCGAAGACACGCCACTGCTGACCATCAGCGGCCTGACGGCCGGCTACGGCAACAAAAATGCGCAGGGCCTGCCGCTGATCCGTGTGCTCGAAGGCATCGACCTCACCGTGCGCAGGGGCCAGGCGATCGGTGTGATCGGCGAATCCGGCTCAGGTAAGTCGACCCTGGCGCGGGTGGTCGCGGGGTTGTTGCCGCCCGCCCTGGGTGGCCTCACGTTCGACGGCCAGCCGCTCGGAGGCTGCCTTTCCGAGCGCACGCCGGAACAGTTCCGACGCATCCAGATGGTGTTCCAGAACGCCGACACCGCGCTCAACCCGATGCACAGCGTGGAGGCCATCATCGGCCGGCCGTTGAAAATGTACTTCGGCCTCAAGGGCAAGGCGTTGCGCGAGCGCACCGAGCAATTGCTTGACCTGGTGCGCCTGCCACGCACCTTGGCCGGCCGGCGCCCCAGCGAGTTGTCCGGTGGGCAGAAGCAGCGGGTCAACCTGGCCCGGGCGCTGGCCGCCGAGCCGGACCTGATCCTGTGCGATGAAGTCACCTCGGCCCTGGATACCGTGGTGGGGGCGGCGATCCTGGAACTGTTGCGCGACCTGCGCCAGGAACTGGGTGTGTCCTACCTGTTTATCAGCCACGACATCTCCACCGTGCGCGCGCTGTGCGATGACATTGTGGTGATGTACAGCGGCCGGAAGGTCCAGGCCGGCAGCCGCCAGACGTTTGCCGAGCCACCGTTCCATCCCTACACCGACCTGTTGATTCACTCGGTGCCGGAATTGCGCCAGGGCTGGCTGGAAACGTGCGGCGCGACCAGCGGCACGTTGCCGCCGGTGGGTGCAAACGCCGGCGGGCTGCAACTGTGCAGCTTCCTCAATCGCTGCCCGATGCGCGTCGACGGCCTGTGCAACAGCGTGCCGCCCAGCCGGCGCGTCTTGGACAATGGCAGTGAAATTCTCTGCCACCATGACGCTGCCCAACTGCTCAAGACCCAGCAAGGCCGGGTGATTGAAACTTCGGGAGCCTGCGCATGAGTCGGCGCCTTGCCCTTTTTGCCCTGCAACGGAGCCAGGTCTGATGAAACCTCGCGTACTGGATATCCTGAAAAAACTGCTGGCGTTCGACACCGTTTCATCGGAGTCGAACATGGCCTTGATCGAATATGTGCGTGACCTGCTGCTGACCCGTGGCATCGAGTCGCTGATCGTCAAGGACGCCAGCGGGCGCAAGGCCAACCTGTTCGCCAGTACCGGCCCTGAGGGCCAGCCTGGCGTGTTGCTCTCCGGGCACACCGACGTGGTACCGGCGGCAGGGCAGGCCTGGACCTTTCCGGCGTTCGCCGCCACCGTCCAGGACGGGCGGATCTATGGGCGTGGCAGTTGCGACATGAAGGGCTTTATCGCCCTGGCCATTGACGCGATGCTCGAGGCGGCCGATCACCCGTTGAGTCGCCCGTTGCAACTGGCCCTGTCCCATGATGAAGAGATTGGCTGCGTCGGCGTGCGACGTTTGCTGGATGTGCTGCATCTGGCGCCGGTACGGCCGTTTCTGTGCGTGGTGGGCGAGCCGACCAACATGCAATTTGTGCTGGGCCACAAGGGCAAGGGTTCCTACCGCACCTATTGCCGTGGCCTGGAGGCGCACTCGTCGCTGGCGCCGCGTTCGGTGAACGCCATCCATGTGGCCTGCGACTTTATCGCCGCGCTGCGTGAGAGCCAGCGGCAGTTGCAGCACCATGGCGCCCAGGACACCGATTACGACGTGCCCTACAGCACCGTGCATGTCGGGCAGATTGTCGGGGGCAAGGCGCTGAATATCGTGCCGAACCTGTGCACCCTGGATTTCGAGGTGCGCAACTTACCGGCCGACGACCTCGAGCACTTCCTGGAGCAACTGCGCGAGCGGGCCGAAGTGATCGTGCAGGAGGCGAAGAAACTGTCGAGCGTCGCGGCTATCGAGATCGAGACCCTCAACGTCTACCCGGGCCTGGATACCCATCCCAGCGTCGAAGCGGTGCGCTTTCTCAAACAGTTTGCCGCGCCGGACACGGGCACTGCCAAGGTGTCTTTCGGCACCGAAGGCGGCCTGTTCAAGCAGCGCCTGGATGTTCCGGTGGTGGTGTGCGGGCCGGGCTCGATCGAACAGGCGCACAAGCCCGATGAGTTTATCGAGATCAGCCAGATGGAGGCTGGAGAGGTGTTCCTGCACGGCCTGCTCGGTTCATTGAAGGCCTAGCAGAGCCTGCCGTCCTGGGCGCAATTTCAGCAGGCCACGCTGCCCACGCGACGCTTTCGGCATCCTTGTTCGTGGCACCTCCCTAGACTGGAGCGTGTCTCGAACCAGGACCCGACCATGCTCACTACTCGCCTGCAAGACCCCAGCCTCCTTACTGAACTCGCCTATGTCGATGGCCAATGGATCGCCGCCGACAGCGGCGCCACTCTGGACGTCCTCGACCCTGCCACCGGCCAGGTGCTCGCCAGGGTACCGGCCATGGACGCGGTCGACACCCGCCGCGCCATCGAAGCCGCCGAGCGTGCCTGGCCCGCCTGGCGTGCACGCCCGGCCGCCGAACGCGCCGCGCTGCTGGAGCGCTGGTACCAGGCCATGCTCGATAACCTCGATGACCTGGCGCTGATCATGACTCGCGAGCAGGGCAAGCCGCTCAATGAAGCCAAGGGTGAGATCCGCTACGGCGCGGGCTTCGTCAAGTGGTTCGCCGAAGAGGCGCGCAGGGTCTACGGCGAAACCATGCCGGCACCCAGCGGCGACCGGCGTCTGCTGACGCTCAAGCAGCCGGTGGGCGTGTGTGCCGCTATCACGCCGTGGAATTTCCCCAATGCGATGATCACCCGTAAGTGCGCGCCGGCCTTGGCCGCCGGCTGCCCGATCATCGTCAAGCCATCGGACCTCACCCCGTTGTCGGCCCTGGCCCTGGCGGTACTGGCCGAGCGCGTCGGCATCCCGGCCGGCGTGTTCAACGTGATCACCGGGCTGCCTGCCGGTATTGGCACGGAACTGACCGGCAACCCGAGCGTGCGCAAGATTTCCTTCACGGGGTCCACCGCCGTCGGCCGCCTGCTGATGCGCCAAAGCGCCGAGCACATCAAACGGTTGAGCCTGGAGCTGGGCGGCAATGCGCCGTTTGTGGTGTTCGACGATGCCGATCTCGAGCAGGCGGTCGCGGGGGTCATGCTCAGCAAGTTTCGTAATGCCGGGCAAACCTGTGTGTGCGCCAATCGCATCCTGGTGCAGGACGGTATTTACGAGCGCTTCGCCGCGCGCCTGGTGCAAGAGGTGAACAAACTCAAGGTCGGCCACGGCCTGGAGGAGGGCGTGAGCATTGGCCCGTTGATCAACCCGGCGGCGGTCACCAAAGTGACGCGGCATATCGAGGATGCCTTGAGCCAGGGCGCGACGCTGTTGTGCGGCGCAATCCCGACTGACGACAGCCCGTTCGTGCAGCCCACGGTACTGGGCGACGCTCACGCCGGAATGCTGCTGGCCAACGAAGAAACATTCGGCCCGGTGGCGCCGCTGATGCGCTTTACCCACGAGGCACAGGCACTGGCCCTGGCCAACGCCACGCCGTACGGCCTGGGCGCCTACTATTTCACCCAGAACCTGGCGCGCTCATGGCGCTTTGGGGAGGCCCTCGAGTTCGGCATGGTGGGCCTCAATACCGGGATTATCTCGATGGAAGTCGCGCCGTTCGGCGGCATCAAGCAATCGGGGCTGGGGCGCGAAGGCAGCAAGTACGGGCTGGACGAGTACCTTGAAGTCAAAGCTTTTCACATTGGCGGGTTGAACGAGTGAGGCAGGATCCATGAGCAAGGCATTCAGAATCGCCGCCATTGCCGGCGACGGCATCGGCAAGGAAGTGTTGCCCGAAGGGCTGCGGATAGTGGAGCAGGCCGCCAGGGTTTGGGACCTGAACCTGAGCATCGAAGTGTTCGACTGGGCCCACTGTGATTACTACCTGCAACACGGGCAGATGATGCCCGACGACTGGTTCGAGCAGCTCAAGGACTTCGACGCCATTTACTTCGGCGCCGTGGGCTGGCCGGCCAAGGTCGCGGATCACATTTCGCTGTGGGGCTCGCTGCTCAAGTTCCGCCGCGACTTCGACCAGTACGTGAATATCCGCCCGGTCCGGCTGTTTCCTGGCGTGCCATGCCCACTGGCCGGGCGCGAGCCGGGTGATATCGATTTCGTGGTCATCCGTGAAAACACCGAGGGTGAATACTCATCGGTGGGTGGCAAGATGTTCGAAGGCACCGAACATGAGTTCGTGTTGCAGGAGTCGGTATTCACCCGGCGCGGCGTCGATCGCATACTCAAGTTCGCCTTCGATCTGGCCCAGAGCCGGCCGCGCAAGAAGCTCACGGCGGCGACCAAGTCCAATGGCATCTCCATCAGCATGCCTTACTGGGATGAACGTACCGCGCTGATGGCGGCTGACTACCCAGAGGTGACGTGGGACAAACAGCACATCGACATCCTGTGCGCACGCTTCGTGCTGCAGCCGGATCGCTTCGACGTGGTCGTGGCGTCCAACCTGTTTGGCGACATTTTGTCGGACCTGGGGCCGGCGTGTGCGGGCACCATCGGCATTGCGCCGTCGGCCAACCTCGATCCCGAGCGCCGCTTTCCTTCGCTGTTCGAACCGGTGCACGGCTCGGCGCCGGACATCTACGGGCAGAATATTGCCAACCCGATTGCGATGATCTGGTCGGGGGCACTGATGCTGGATTTCCTCGGCAATGGCGATGCGCGCTATCGGGCGGCCCATGACGCCATCCTGCAGGCGATCGAAGCGGTGATTGCCGAGGGGGTGATCACGCCAGACCTGGGCGGCAAGGCATCGACCCAGGAAGTGGGCGCGGCGATTACCCAGAGGCTGGTGCGCTGACGACGCCCGGGGCCCCTATCCGTTGCCGTGGTAACGGATAGGGGGGCAATCAATAACCTTTGCTGCGATCCACCTCACCCAGCATCGGCTCGCCACGCTGATGCCGCCGAATATTCTCCAATAACACCGCAAACGCGCTGTCCGGTTGGGTCATCGCGGCAATATGGGGCGTGAGCAGGATCTGTGGGTGGCCCCAGAACGGATGGTCCGCCGGCGCCGGTTCCTCTTGCACTACATCCAGTACTGCGCCGCTGAGTTGCCCGCTGGCCAGGGCTTGCAGCAAATCCTCTTCCACCAGGTGCCCGCCACGCCCCATGTTGATCAGCGCTGCGCCCTTGGGCAGTTGGGCGAACAGGCGCCGATTGAGAATGCCTTGGGTCTGCTCGGTCAGCGGCAGCACGCACAGCAGGATATCGCACTGGTTGAGGAACGCCGGCAATTGCGCTTCACCGGCAAAACACTCCACACCCGGCAACTGATGAGGGCTGCGTGCCCAGCCCGACAAGGCAAACCCCAACGGCGCCAGCGTCGCGAGGATCTGTTGGGCCTGGGCGCCCAGGCCCATCACACCGACGCGGCGGTTCGCCGCCGGTTGCAACAGGTGCGCCTGCCAGCAGCGCGCCAGCTGTTGCTGGCGGTAGCGCAGCATGTCGCGGTGCAGGCTGAGCACGGCCCAACTCGCGTATTCGCACATGCCGCGGGTGATGCCGGGGTCGAGCAAGCGCACCACGGGCAGCTGCGCCGGCAAACGGGCGAGGTCGAGTTGATCCACCCCGGCCGATACCGCAAACAGCACTTTCAGATTGGGCAGCCGTTGCTCGAGATTGTCGGGTGCCAGCCAGGCGGCCAGGTAGTCGATCTCGGCGGGGTCGCCGATGTCGGGCCAGGCGCGCCATTCGATGTCCGGTGCGTGTTCGGCGAACAGTGCCCGCCAGCGCTCGCCGCGTATCGGGTCGGATTTGTAAAGCAGAGCCATGGGCATCTCCGCAGGGTTGAAAGTAGCCCTCATCATCCTCCAGGCACGGCGCAGGATCTGTTGAAACACAGGGGCAAAACAGTTGATCCGAATTTCTCACGGGGCAAGTTCGGTGCAGTTCGTTTCCGCCAGGTCGTACTCTGAGTGGCATCGCAACCGTCTCAGGTTGCCGGTCTCACAATGGGAAATGCCATGAACAGCAGAGTCGACGAAACCCCACATTTGCTCCGCCAGCGCGATCAATTCGTACCTCGCGGCCTGATCACCGCGCATCCGCTGGTGATCGATCGCGCCCAGGGCGCCGAGTTGTGGGACGTGGAAGGCAAGCGCTATCTGGACTTCGTCGGCGGTATCGGCGTGTTGAACATCGGCCATAACCATCCGCAAGTGGTGGCGGCGGTGCAGGCCCAGTTGCAGAAAGTCTCCCACGCCTGCTTCCAGGTGGTGGCGTACCAGCCTTATCTCGACCTGGCCCAGCGCCTGTGTGAACTGGTCGGTGGGGAGGACGATTACAAGGCGGCGTTTTTCACCTCCGGCGCCGAGGCGGTGGAGAATGCGGTGAAGATCGCTCGCGCCCATACCAATCGTTCGGCGGTCATCGCCTTCCGCGGCGGTTTCCATGGCCGTACGTTGCTGGGGACCACGCTCACCGGCATGAGCCAGCCGTACAAACAGAACTTCGGGCCATTTGCGCCGGAGGTTTTCCATACCCCTTATCCCAATGCTTATCGCGGCGTGACCAGTGCACTGGCGCTCCAGGCGCTGGATGAATTGCTGGCCACCCAGGTTGCCCCGGAGCGCGTGGCGGCGATCATCATCGAACCGGTGCAGGGCGATGGTGGCTTCCTCACGGCGCCGGCCGAGTTTCTCCAGGCGTTGCGTGCGTTGGCCGACAAGCACGGCATTGTGCTGATCCTGGATGAGATCCAGACCGGTTTCGGCCGCACCGGCACCTGGTTTGGTTTCCAGCACGCCGGAATCCAGCCTGACCTGGTGACCGTGGCCAAAAGCCTGGCCGGCGGTTTGCCGTTGTCCGGCGTGGTGGGCAAGGCCCACATCATGGATGCACCGCTGCCCGGTGGCCTGGGCGGCACCTACGGTGGCAACGCCTTGGCGTGCGCGGCGGCGCTGGCGGTGATCACGGCGTTCGAACAGGAGCACTTACTGGCGCGCAGCCAAGTGCTGGGCGAGCGCCTGCGCCAGGGCCTGTTGGGCTTGCAGGCGCGCTACCCGCGGATTGGTGATGTGCGCGGCACCGGTTTCATGCTGGCGATCGAGCTGATCAAAGATGATTCGGCGCGCACCCCGGATGCCGAGCTGAATCAGCGGGTGATCGATGAAGCCCGCGCCGGTGGTTTGTTGGTGATCAAATGCGGCGTGCACCGCAACGTGTTGCGCTTCCTCGCGCCGCTGGTGGTGACCGAGGCGCAGGTCGACGAGGCCGTGCAGATTCTCGATGCAGCCTTGGCACGGGTCTTGAACTGAGCCAGGGCCCGCCTCGGGACCTGATGGCGGCACCGTCCGTGAACCGTTATGGCGCACGGACGACCACACTGCATCATTGGAGGCTTGAACCGCATGGGACTGACCGATTACCGCGCGTTGCTGATCGATTGTGATGGCGTCCTGGTGGATCGCGACTCGGGCGTGCTGACGGCGTTGCAGCCGCTGCTCGACAGCCGGGGTGGCAAGCCGCCGCCTCGGGAAGAGGTACTGGCCGAGTTCCACACGGTGATCACGGGCCTGTACCCACGTTTTGCCGAGCTTGGCGTCAGCGGCATGTTGTGTTTCGCCCATCGGCAACTGGCTGAGCGCTGGGGGCTGGCGGCCAATTGGGAGGAGGGGATGAGTTTTGCTCGTTCGGCAGGCAACTGGTCGCTGTTCGAAGATGCGCCCGGGGCAATGCTGTACTTGCGCAAGTTCTATCGCCTGCTGGTGCGTGGCGACCGCAATTTCGAAGACCGTGGGCTGTTGTGCGAGCGCCTGGGTATAGAAACCGACGATTTCATCTCACTGGTCGATGCCCAACAATGGCTTGACCAGCAAGGCCCGCAGGTCCAGCCTGTATTGCATGTAACCCAACCTTCAGTGGACGCCGACCTGGCGCTGGATCGCTGCCTGATCGGCCGTCAGCGGGCTCGACAGCCCGTGCCGTGCGCGGCCGACTATTGCATCAACAGCATGGCTGACTTGGTGGCTCAGCATCAGTTGTCGTTACGGCGCTGATCTTGCTAGAAGATTGTCTTACAAACGGCAGTCAAGAGGTACGCAATGGAAGGGCTCGTCAAGCTGGACCGGATCGACATCAGTATTCTGGTGGAATTGCAAAAAGACGGCCGGATGACCAACGTCAGCCTGGCCGATGCCGTGGGGTTGTCTGCAAGCCCGTGCCTGCAGAGGGTCAAGCGGTTGGAGTCAGCCGGGTATATCTCCAGCTACAAGGCGCATTTGAACCTGGCCAAGATCACCGATTCGGTCACGGTATTCACCGAAATCACCCTCAGCGACCACAAGCGTGAAGATTTCGCCAAGTTCGAATCCAACATCCGCCTGGTGGACGAAGTGCTCGAATGCCACTTGATCAGTGGCGGCTACGACTATCTGGTGCGCTTCATGACCCGCAGCATCCAGCACTATCAGGAAGTTGTGGAGGGCTTGCTGGACAAGAACATCGGCATCTCCAAGTACTTCAGCTACATCGTGATCAAGTCACCGGTGTTGAAGGACGGTGTGCCGTTGCGCAAGCTTCTGCGCCACTGACACCGTCCCGCGCAAGACATGGCCGGCGTGCTTGAAGCCGTCCATGCCCTCAAGTGCGTGTGCGCCAGTTCAGAATCAGCAGCGTCAATACCCCTGCCACAATCCCCCAGAACGCCGAACCGATGGAAAACAAGGTAAAGCCTGACGCGGTGACCATAAAGGTGATCAGCGCCGCTTCGCGTTCCTTCGGTTCATTCATGGCGATGCTCAGGCCATTGATAATCGAGCCAAACAACGCCAAGGCGGCAATCGACAGCACCAACTCCTTGGGCAAGGCCGCAAACAGCGCCGCCAACGTGGCGCCGAATACGCCCGCTATGCCATAGAACACACCGCACCAGACCGCGGCGGTATAGCGCTTGTTGCGGTCTTCATGGGCGTGGGGGCCCGTGCAGATCGCCGCGCTGATCGCCGCCAGGTTGATGCCGTGGGAGCCGAAGGGCGCCAGCACCAGCGAGGCCAGGCCGGTGGCAGTGATCAGCGGCGAGGCGGGCACGTTGTAGCCGTCGGCTCGCAACACGGCAACGCCGGGCATATTTTGCGAAGTCATCGCCACCACGAACAGCGGGATACCGATGCTGATGGTCGCCGCCAGCGAGAAGTGCGGCGTGGTCCACACAGGTGTCGCCACCTCCAGATGAAAGCCGCTGAAGTCCAGCAGGCCCATCAACCCCGACAGCAGCGTGCCGATGATCAGCGCGGCCAGCACCGCATAGCGCGCTGACAGGCGCTTGATGATCAGATAAGTGAAAAACATCCCCAGTACCAGGCCGGTGCGATGCTGTGCGGCGACAAAAATCTCGCTGCCGATCTTGAACAGAATCCCGGCCAGCAATGCCGCCGCCAACGATGCGGGGATGCGTTTGACCAGCTTTTCAAAGCTGCCGGTCATCCCGCAGATCGTCACCAGCACGGCGCACGTGATGAAGGCGCCGATGGCCTCGCCGTAACTCACGCCACCCAGGCTTGTAATCAACAGCGCCGCGCCGGGTGTGGACCAGGCGATGGTGATCGGTGTGCGGTAGCGCAGCGACAGGCCAATGCTGCACACCGCCATGCCGATGGAGATCGCCCAGATCCACGAAGAAATTTGTGCGCTGGTCAGACCGGCGGCTTGTCCGGCCTGGAACATCAGCACCAGGGAGCTGGTGTAGCCGGTCATCATGGCGATAAAGCCGGCGACGACGGCGGACGCGGAAGTGTCGGCCAGCGGGCGCAAAGGCGCGTGGGTGGCGTTGGACATGTGGGGGGTGTTCCTTTTACCGGAGAAATAGCGGATTCAAGCCTAAACTCAAACGTGACAAGGCATTGCAATACAGCCGACACCGCAAACAGCCGTACAGTGTGTTGGCGTACTGGGTTGTGTACAATGTGCGTTGTTTTTAGGTGATACTTGCCAGCGACCCGTTGTTGCCGTATTACCCTGAAGCTGCCGTATCACCGTTAATTCGCCGCCGTTCTCCAAACCCGAGTGCCCATGAACGAACAGTTGCAACCTCTCAAGAAACAACCGCGTGCCGGCAAGGCCGGTCGCAGCGGAACCCAGGACGATATCGTCTACGCGCATATCTTCGAGGCGATCCTCGAACAGCGCCTGGCGCCCGGAACCAAATTGAGTGAAGAAGCACTGGGCGAGATCTTCGGCGTGAGCCGCACCATCATTCGTCGTGCACTTTCGCGCCTGGCCCATGAAGGCGTGGTGCTGTTGCGGCCCAATCGCGGTGCGGTGGTGGCCAGCCCGAGTGTGGAAGAGGCACGCCAGGTATTCCTGGCCCGGCGTCTGGTGGAACGTGCGATCACCGAGTTGGCGGTGCAGCACGCCACTGCCGATCAGTTGGCCGAGTTGCGTCAGATGGTCAATGACGAGCGCGACAGTTTCTCCCGTGGCGACCGTGGCGCGGGCATCCGCCTCTCCGGTGAATTCCATCTGAAGCTGGCCGAAGCGGCGAAGAATGCGCCGCTGATCAGCTTCCAGCGCAGCCTGGTGTCCCAGACCTCATTGATCATCGCCCAGTACGAAAGCGGCAACCGCTCGCACTGTTCCTATGATGAGCACACCCAGCTGATCGACGCGATCGAAGCGCGCGACGCGACGCTGGCGGTGAACCTGATGATGCACCACATGGATCACATCGACAGCAAGCTCAACCTCGATGAAGAGAGCGCATCGGATGACCTGCATGCGGTGTTCTCGCATTTGCTGCAGACCAAGAAGCCGGGGCGCTCGTCCATAAAGTTGTAAACCCAATCAATTGTGGAAGGGGCAAGCCCCTCCCACAATGCTGTGGGGTGTTGGTTGAGTCAGCGTTGGTGCACCAATTGGCCGGCTGCATACGTCTGCAACACCGTGCGGTCATCCCCCAGCGTCATCAACACAAACAACGTCTCGGCAATGTTATTGGCCTGCTTCAGGCGATAGCTCAGCAGTGGCGTGGCGTTGTAGTCCAGTACCAGGAAGTCCGCATCGGTGCCAGGTTGCAAGGTGCCGATCTTGTCTTCCAGGCGCAGTGCGCGCGCGCCGCCCAGGGTCGCCAGGTACAGCGATTTGAACGGGCTCAACCGCGCCCCCTGCAGCTGCATGACCTTGTAGGCTTCGTTCAAGGTTTGCAGGAGTGAGAAGCTGGTGCCGCCGCCGACGTCCGTGCCCAGGCCCACATTCAATTTGTGTTTCTCGGCCATCGGCAGGTTGAACAAGCCGCTGCCGAGGAAGAAGTTCGACGTCGGGCAGAACGCCACCGCCGAGCCGGTCTCGGCCAACCGTGCGCACTCTTCATCGCACAGATGCACGCCATGGGCGAACACCGAACGCTCACCCAGCAGCTTGTAGTGGTCGTACACGTCCAGGTAGCCGTTGCGCTCCGGGAACAGCGCTTTCACCCATTCGACTTCCTGCTTGTTCTCACTGATGTGAGTCTGCATGTACAGGTCCGGGTATTCGCCGAGCAGTTGGCCGGCCAGCGCCAATTGCTCCGGTGTGCTGGTCGGCGCGAAGCGCGGCGTGACGGCATAGTGCAGGCGGCCTTTACCATGCCAGCGTTCGATCAACGCCTTGCTTTCCTGGTAGCCGGATTCGGCGGTGTCGGTGAGGTAGTCCGGCGCATTGCGGTCCATCATCACTTTGCCGGCGATCATGCGCAGGTCAAGCCTTTCGGCTGCTTCAAAGAACGCATTCACTGACTGCGGGTGCACGCTGCCGAACACCAATGCGGTGGTGGTGCCGTTGCGCAGCAGTTCCTTGATGAAAATGTCGGCGACTTCCTCGGCGTGCGCCTTGTCGGCGAACTGGCTTTCGCACGGGAAAGTGTAGGTGTTGAGCCAGTCCAGCAACTGCTCGCCATAGGCGCCGACCATGCCGGTTTGCGGCAGGTGGATATGGGTGTCGATCAGGCCGGGAGTGATTAGCGCATCCTGGTAATGGGTGATGTCGATATCGGCGGGCAGGGTCGGCAGCAGGTCCCCGGCATGGCCGAGCGCGCTGATCTTGCCGTTTTCGATCACCAGCAGGCCGTCTTCGAAATACTCATAGGAGGCTTCGATCCCGACTTCAGCGGGGTCGGCGATGCTGTGCAGGAGGGCGGCACGGTAGGCTTTGCGAGTCAAAGGCATGGTCATCTCAATGCTTGGCAAAAGGAGTCGAAGCTTGGCTGCGACGGGACGCCGGCAGCAGCTTGGCAATGGGTTCGGCGCTCGCGGTGTGCTGGCCGAAATGGGCGTTATAGGTGGCGATGATTTCACCGGCGATGGAGATGGCGATCTCTGCCGGCAGCTTGCCCTTGACCTCGGTGAGGCCCATGGGGCAGCGCATGCGTTGCAGTTGTGCGGTGTCGAAGCCGCGATCACGCAGGCGGTGTTCGAACTTGACGCGTTTGGTCTTCGAACCGATCAGGCCGAAATACGCAAAATCATTGCGCTTGAGCAGGGCGGCGGTCAGTTCCAGGTCCAGCGCATGGTTATGGGTCATGACGATGCAGTAACTACCCACCGGCAGGTCGGCAATTTCGTCCACCGGCTCTTCGCTGACGATTTTACGCACGCCCTGGGGGATGTGCTGCGGAAACTCCTGATCACGCGAATCGATCCAGCGCACCCGGCACGGCAGGCTCGCCAGCAACGGCACCAGTGCACGGCCGACATGGCCGGCGCCGAACACCGCGATCTGCGCCTGCACCTGGCCCATGGGTTCGAACAGCAGCACCGTCACGCCGCCGCAGCACTGGCCCAGGCTCGCGCCCAGGCTGAAGCGTTCCAGATGAGTGTTCTGCTGACCCCGCACGAGCATGTCGCGGGCGATCTGCATGGCCTTGTATTCCAGGTGCCCGCCGCCGATGGTGTCGAAGCTCTGCGCGGCGCTGATCACCATCTTGGAACCGGCATTGCGCGGGGTGGAGCCGAGCTCTTCGATGATGGTCACCAGCACGCAGGGTTCACCCTGGTTCTGCAGGTCGGCGAGGGCGCTGATCCAGTTGTTCATAGTCACCTCCAGTCAGATCGTTCCCACGCTTTGCGTGGGAATGCATACCGTGACGCTCGGCGTCACAAGAGCGGACGCCAAGCGTCCAGGGCGGCATTCCCACGCAGAGCGTGGGAACGATCAGGCCAGTTCAGTCTCCAGCGTCTTCACAGCGCTCAACTGGCGCATCTGCTCACACCCCCACAACACCCGCTCCGGTGTCGCCGGCGCATCGATCTTCGGCTGATGGCGATAATCACCCAGGCTCGCCACGGCATCCTTGATCGCACACCACGAGGCAATCCCGAGCATAAATGGCGGCTCACCCACGGCCTTGGAGTGGAACACCGTGTCCTCCGGGTTCTTGCGGTTTTCCACCAGCTTCACCCGCAGGTCCAGGGGCATGTCGGCCACCGCCGGGATCTTGTAGCTCGCCGGGCCGTTGGTCATCAATTTGCCATTGTTGTTCCACACCAGCTCCTCCATGGTCAGCCAGCCCATGCCCTGGATAAAGCCGCCTTCCACCTGGCCGATGTCGATAGCCGGGTTCAACGAGGCCCCCACGTCGTGGAGGATGTCGGTGCGCAGCATCTTGTATTCGCCGGTCAGGGTGTCGACGATTACCTCACAGCAGGCCGCGCCGAATGCGAAGTAGTAGAACGGCCGGCCGCGCGCCTGGCTGCGGTCGTAGAAGATTTTCGGGGTCTTGTAGAACCCGGTGCTCGACAGCGACACCTGGGCGAAGTACGCCTGCTGGATCAGCGCCTCGAAGGTCAGGATCTGATCGCGCACCCGCACATGGCCGTTGTGGAAGACCACATCCGCTTCGCTCACGTCGTATTTGCGCGCCGCAAATTCAACCAGGCGTTGCTTGATGGTTTCGGCCGCGTTCTGCGCGGCCTTGCCGTTCAGGTCGGCACCGCTGGAAGCCGCCGTCGGTGAGGTATTGGGCACCTTGTCGGTGTTGGTGGCGGTGATCTGCACACGGCCGATATCCACTTGGAACACTTCGGCCACCACTTGCGCGACCTTGGTGTTCAAGCCCTGGCCCATCTCGGTGCCGCCATGGTTCAAGTGGATGCTGCCGTCGGTGTAGATGTGGATCAACGCACCGGCCTGGTTGAGAAAGCTGGCGGTGAACGAAATGCCGAATTTCACCGGCGTCAGCGCCAAGCCTTTTTTCAGGATCGGGCTGTGGGCGTTGTACAGCCGGATCGCTTCGCGGCGTTCGGCGTATTGGCTGCTGGCCTCAAGTTCGGCGGTCATTTCTTCGAGCATGTTGTGCTCGACCGTCTGGTAGTAATGGGTGACGTTGCGCTCGGTCTTGCCGTAGTAGTTGGCCTTGCGCACGGCCAGCGGGTCCAGCGCCAGGTGGCGGGCGATGGCGTCCATCACTTCCTCGATGGCGACCATGCCTTGCGGGCCGCCGAAGCCGCGATAGGCGGTGTTGGAGGCAGTGTTGGTCTTGCAGCGGTGGCCGTTGACCATGGCATCGCCCAGGTAATAGGCGTTGTCGGCGTGGAACATGGCGCGATCGACAATCGAGTTGGACAGGTCCGGCGAACAGCCGCAGTTCCCCGCCAGTTCCAGGTTGATGCCCTGCAAGCGGCCACTGTCATCAAAGCCCACGTCGTATTCGATGTAGAAGGGGTGACGCTTGCCGGTCATCAGCATGTCTTCCACACGCTGCAGGCGCATCTTGGTCGGCTGGCCGGTCAGGCGCGCGACCACCGCGCACAGGCACGCCGGGCTGGCGGCCTGGGTTTCCTTGCCACCGAAACCACCGCCCATGCGGCGCATGTCGACGACGATTTTGTTCATCGACACGTCCAACACCTCCGCCACCAGCTTTTGCACTTCGGTGGGGTTTTGCGTGGAACAGTAGACGATCATGCCGCCGTCTTCGGTGGGCATGACCGATGAGATCTGGGTTTCGAGGTAGAAATGTTCCTGACCGCCGATATGCAACGTGCCCTGCAGGCGGTTTTTCGCAGTGGCCAGCGCGCCTGCCGAATCACCCCGTTGGTGGGTGTGGCTGTCGAGCACGAAATGCTGTTTGCGAAACGCTTCGACCACGTCCAGCACCGGCTCCAGGTCTTCGTATTCGATGACTGCCGCCATCGCCGCCTTGCGGGCGGTCTCCAGATCGCGGGCGGCGACGGCCAGGACCACCTGGCCGACGAACTGCACCGTATCGATCGCCAGCAGCGGGTCGCCGGGCATCAGCGGGCCGATGTCTTTGAGGCCCGGTACGTCTTCATGAGTAATGACGATGCGCACACCGTCAAAGGCGTAGCAAGGGGCGGTGTCGATGCTCAGAATCCTGGCGTGGGCACGGTCGGACATGCGCGCGTACAGGTGCAACTGGTTGGGGAATTCCAGGCGGTCATCGATGTACTGCGCTTCGCCGCTGACGTGTTTGGCGGCGCTGTCGTGCTTGACGCTGCGGCCAACCCCGGAGGTGAGGTCCTGGGCAAACAGCTCGGCGAGTTCGGCCTGGGTTTTAACGACGGCGTGATGGTTAGACATAAGCGGTCACCCGAGTCTCGATGTGCGGCGTTTGCAGTTCGATGAAGTATTTGCGCAGCAGGTTCTGGGCGCTGAGCAGGCGGTATTCCTTGCTGGCGCGGAAGTCCGAGAGCGGGGTGAAATCCTCGGCCAGGGCGGCACAGGCTTTTTCCACGGTGGCGGCATTCCAGGTGGCGCCGACCAACACCGCTTCGCAGCTTTTCGCCCGCTTGGGCGTGGCGGCCATGCCGCCGAACGCGACGCGGGCCTGGCTGATCACACCGTTGTCGAGCTTGAGATTGAAGGCGGCGCAGACGGCGGAAATATCATCGTCCAGGCGCTTGGACACCTTGTAGGCACGAAACAGCGTGTGGCCCTTGGGCACGATGATTTTCTCGATGAATTCGCTGTCCTGGCGGGCAGTGACGCGATAGTCGATGAAGTAATCTTCCAGGGCCAGGGTGCGGCGGGTTTCACCCTTGCACAACACGATCTGCGCGCCCAGTGCGATCAGCAGCGGGGGTGAATCGCCGATTGGCGAGGCATTGCCGATATTGCCGCCCAGGGTGCCCTGGTTGCGGATCTGCAAGGACGCGAAGCGGTGCAGCAGCTCACCGAAGTCCGGGTACTCATGGTGCAGCGCGCTATAACAATCGGACAACGCGGTGGCCGCGCCGATTTCCAGGCGGTCGTCGAACGACTCGATACGCTTCATCTCTTCAATGTTGCCGACATAAATCATCACCGGCAGGGTGCGGTGGAACTGGGTGACTTCCAGCGCCAGGTCGGTGCCGCCGGCCAGCAGGCGGGCTTGCGGATACGCGTCGTAGAGGTCGGCCAGGTCAGCCACGGTCAGCGGCACCAGGCAGCGTTTGTCGCCGCTGTTGAGTTCAGCGGTTTGCGTTGGCGCGATGGCTTTGAGGCGGGCGATGGTCTCGGCTTGGCGGCTGTCGAACTGATCCGCGGGTTTGTTGCAGCACGCCTGCTCGGCGGCCGCCAGGATCGGGCGGTAGCCGGTGCACCGGCACAGGTTGCCGGCCAGGGCTTCATGGGCTTTCTGGCTGTCGGGCGCATCGCTGTTCTTTTGCAGCGCGAACAACGACATCACAAAACCTGGGGTGCAAAAGCCGCATTGCGAGCCATGGCACTCGACCATGGCCTGTTGCACGCTGTGCAGTTGGCCTTGGTGCTTGAGGTCTTCTACGCTGATCAGTTGCTTGCCGTGCAGTGACGAAACAAACGTCAGGCATGAGTTGAGGCTGCGATAACGGATCTGCTCGGCACCTTGAGCATCGGTATGCAGTTCGCCGACCACGACTGTGCAGGCACCGCAGTCGCCACTGGCGCAGCCTTCCTTGGTACCGGATTTGCCCAGATGCTCACGCAAATAGTTGAGCACGGTCAGGTTGGGGTCCAGGGCGTGCTCGCTACGGAGTTCCTGGTTGAGTAAAAACTGGATCACGGAAGGCCTCGCAGACTCATTATTGTTGTTAACCGCTTTGCGCC
Source organism: Pseudomonas sp. R11F (assembly GCF_050312575.1). NCBI lineage: Bacteria > Pseudomonadati > Pseudomonadota > Gammaproteobacteria > Pseudomonadales > Pseudomonadaceae > Pseudomonas > Pseudomonas sp. R11F. Next base: position 27,134 of record NZ_JBNPJU010000055.1, read on the forward strand.
GAATCTAGTCATGTCTGACTTTTCGGTCAATGATTTTCTGACCAGAAGGTCAAGAAACTTCGGTCACAACACTTTCAATTATGGTCCAATCTTCTGGGACCGTTGTTTTTCGGGGCTTGTGGGCTTTGAGGCTTGCGTGTTTCATGCCAAATTCGCCTTGGTGGACATAGCGCCATCAATGGGCCAATGCGCTACACTGCCGCGCTTGTATTGACAGAAGATTCTGAAGGGAAAACATGACGTTCAAGGCGCCGGACAGTCTCGCCGAGCAAATTGCTCACCACCTCGCCGAACGTATCATTCGCGGCGATCTCAAGCCTGGGGAGCGAATCCAGGAACAGAAAGTCACGCTGGCGCTCAATGTCAGCCGTGGTTCCGTGCGCGAAGCCTTGCTGATCCTCGAACGCCGTCATCTCATCGCGATCCTGCCGCGCCGTGGCGCACACGTCACCGAACTCACCGCGCACAAGGTGCAGAGCCTGTGCACGCTGATGGGCGAAATGTACATCCTGCTCGGCAATGCGGTTGCCGAAGGCTGGCAGACCCAGGCCGACATGGCGCCATTCCTGCAAATCCAGCAACGCCTGGAGGGCAGTTATGCGCGGGGGGACATCCGCGCCTTCGTCGAAGAAAGCTTCAATGTGATGCGTGCCGCGTACCCGTTTGCGAACAACCCGTACCTGCAGGAAACCGTCGAAAACCTGCAACCGGCGATGAATCGTGCGTATTACCTGGCCCTGGATCAGCGCAAGGCGTCCATGAGTGAATACCTGGCGCTGTTCGAGCAATTGCTCGCCGCAGTGCTGGCGCGTGATCTGGTACAGATTCGCCTGGTGTTGTCGGCCTACTGCCAGCGCAGCAGCTCGCTGGTGATCGCTGCGTTGGCGGACGCCTAAGCGTGCGGCTCAAGTGCATCAAGTTGGCGGGGTTCAAATCCTTCGTCGACCCGACCACGGTGAACTTCCCCAGTAATATGGCGGCGGTGGTCGGGCCCAATGGTTGCGGCAAGTCGAACATCATCGACGCCGTCCGTTGGGTGATGGGCGAGAGCTCCGCGAAGAACTTGCGCGGCGAGTCGATGACCGACGTTATCTTCAATGGCTCCACCAGCCGCAAGCCGGTGAGCCAGGCCAGTATCGAGCTGGTGTTCGACAACTCCGACGGCACCCTGATCGGCGAGTATGCGGCCTACGCGGAAATCTCCATCCGCCGCAAAGTGACTCGCGACAGCCAGAACAGTTACTTCCTCAACGGCACCAAATGCCGGCGCCGCGACATTACCGATATCTTCCTCGGCACGGGCCTGGGCCCGCGCAGCTACTCGATCATCGAACAGGGCATGATCTCCAAGCTGATCGAAGCCAAGCCTGAAGACTTGCGTAACTTTATCGAGGAAGCGGCCGGCATCTCCAAGTACAAGGAGCGCCGCCGCGAGACCGAAAACCGTATCCGCCGCACCCATGAAAACCTCGCCCGCCTGACCGACCTGCGCGAAGAGCTGGAGCGCCAGTTGGAGCGCCTGCACCGCCAGGCCCAGGCCGCCGAGAAGTATCAGGAATACAAGGGCGAGGAGCGCCAGCTCAAGGCGCAACTCTCGGCCCTGCGTTGGCAGGCGTTGAATGACCAGGTCGGCCAGCGCGAAGCGATCATCGGCACCCAGGAGATCAGCTTCGAAGCCCTGGTGGCCGAACAGCGTAACGCCGACGCCAGCATCGAACGCCTGCGTGACGGGCACCATGACCTGTCCGAGCGCTTCAATCTGGTGCAAGGCCGGTTTTATTCGGTGGGCGGTGATATCGCCCGCGTCGAGCAGAGCATCCAGCATGGCCAGCAGCGTCTGCGCCAATTGCAGGACGACCTGAAGGAAGCCGAACGGGCGCGCCTGGAGACCGAGTCGCACCTGGGGCATGACCGTACCTTGCTGCTGACCCTTGGCGAAGAGCTGGACATGCTCACCCCCGAGCAGGAAATCACCAGCGCCGCCGCCGAAGAAGCTGCCGCGGCCCTGGAAGAGTCCGAAACCACCATGCATGGCTGGCAGGAACAGTGGGATGCGTTCAATCTGAAGTCCGCCGAGCCGCGCCGCCAGGCCGAGGTCCAGCAGTCACGCATCCAGCAATTGGAAGCCAGTATGGAGCGCCTGGCCGAGCGCCAGCGCCGGATGCAGGAAGAGCGCGCCTTGCTCGCCGCCGACCCGGAAGACGCGGCGATCATGGAGCTCAGCGAGCAACTGGCTGAAAGCGAAATGACCCTGGAAGAGCTGGAGGCCAGCGAAGAACAACAGGTGGAGCGCCTGGAGCAACTGCGCCAGCAACTGCAACAGGCGACCCAGGCCCAGCAGCAGGCACAGGGCGATCTACAGCGGCTCAACGGTCGCCTGGCGTCCCTTGAAGCCCTGCAGCAAGCCGCGCTGGATCCGGGCACCGGTACTGCCGAGTGGCTGCGCGAGCAACATCTGGCCGAGCGCCCGCGCCTGGCTGAAGGCTTGAAGGTTGAAGCGGGTTGGGAGCTGGCGGTGGAAACCGTGCTCGGCGCCGACCTGCAAGCCGTACTGGTCGATGATTTCGGCGGCTTCGACCTGGCCGGTTTCGCCCAGGGCGATCTGCGTTTGCTCAGCCCGGCAGCCGATGGCGTGCGTGTGCCGGGCAGTTTGCTGGACAAGGTTGAGGCGGCGATTGATCTGGCGCCCTGGCTGGGCCAGGTCAAACCTGTGGAATCCCTGGAGCACGCCCTTGCCTTGCGTGGTCAGTTGGCGGCCGGCGAAAGCCTGATCAGTCGCGACGGTTACTGGGTCGGTCGTCACTTCCTGCGCGTGCGCCGCGCCAGTGAAGCGCAGAGCGGCGTTCTGGCCCGTGGCCAGGAGATCGTCAACCTGATCGCCGAGCGTGAAGAGCGCGAAGCCACCCTGGAAAGCCTTGAAACCGAATTGCAAACCCTGCGCGCCACCCAGCGCCAACAGGAGACCGGCCGCGAACATTTACGCCGCCTGTTGCAGGATGAAGCGCGCCAGCAAGGCGAGTTGAAAGCCCAGCTCTCGGCGAGCAAAGCCAAGGCGGAACAGCTGACCCTGCGCCGCACCCGCCTTGACGAAGAAGTGGCCGAGATCGGCGAGCAGCGTGCCCTGGAGCACGAGCAGATCGGCGAAGCGCGCCTGCAATTGCAGGAGGCGCTCGACAGCATGGCACTCGACACCGAGCAGCGCGAACTGCTGCTGGCCCAGCGCGACAGCCTGCGCGAACGCCTCGACCGCGTGCGCCAGGAAGCGCGGCAGCACAAAGACCACGCGCATCAATTGGCGGTTCGCCTCGGCTCCTTGCGCACCCAGCACGATGCCACGCGCCAGGCCCTTGAGCGCCTGGAGATGCAGTCCGAACGGCTCACCGAAAAACGCGAGCAACTGAGCCTCAACCTGGAGGAGGGCGAAGCCCCGCTGGAAGAGTTGCGGCTCAAGCTCGAAGAGTTGCTCGACAAGCGCATGAGCGTCGACGAAGAACTCAAGACCGCCCAGATCGCCCTGGAGGACGCCGACCGCGAGCTGCGCGATGCGGAAAAACGTCGGACCCAGGCCGAGCAGCAATCCCAGCTGATCCGCAGCCAGCTCGAACAGCAGCGCATGGAATGGCAAGCCCTGACCGTGCGCCGCAAGGCCCTGCAAGATCAACTATTGGAAGATGGCTACGACCTGCACGGCGTGCTCAACACCCTGGACGCCCAGGCCAACGAAAAAGACGCGGAAGAAGAACTTGAGCGCATTGCCGCACGTATTCAAAGGCTCGGCGCGATCAACCTCGCGGCCATCGATGAGTATCAGCAGCAGTCCGAGCGTAAACGTTATCTGGATGCCCAGGATGCCGATCTGGTTGAGGCCCTGGACACGCTGGAAAACGTGATCCGCAAGATCGACAAGGAAACCCGCAACCGCTTCAAAGATACCTTTGATCAGATTAATGGCGGTTTACAGGCCTTATTCCCGAAAGTTTTCGGTGGTGGCAGCGCTTACTTGGAACTGACGGGCGAAGATCTACTCGATACAGGGGTGACGATCATGGCGCGGCCTCCGGGCAAGAAGAACAGCACCATCCATTTGTTGTCCGGTGGCGAAAAGGCCCTGACGGCATTGGCCCTGGTGTTTGCCATCTTCAAGTTGAATCCGGCGCCGTTCTGCATGCTCGATGAGGTTGATGCCCCGCTGGATGACGCTAACGTGGGGCGTTACGCCCGACTGGTTAAAGAGATGTCGCAGACGGTGCAGTTCATCTATATCACCCACAACAAGATCGCCATGGAAATGGCGGATCAATTGATGGGGGTGACGATGCACGAGCCCGGGTGTTCTCGTTTGGTGGCGGTGGATGTGGAAGAAGCGATGGCGATGGTGGAATCTTAAACCTCGTCATGAGGGATAATTCTTAGCGCTGCGTAGGATGATTTACCGGTCTGGCGAAAGTGGCAAATGGACATATTTGTTCAAGGCATTTTGACAGACGGTGTAAAGTTATCTTTGGTCGTGCTAGTTTAATGTCAATTTTTCGTATGCGTGGGCAAAACGTCAGTCAGAACATAGAGTTGGCGCCACGTTTTAAAGCGGTTTGCACGTTGCTAAGCCCCTTATTTTTCAGCATTTTTTATTAGAGGCACGGGATTACATGGAAATCGGTCTGCGCGAGTGGCTGATCGTCATCGGCATTATTGTCATTGCCGGTATTCTTTTTGATGGCTGGCGCCGCATGCGCGGTGGCAAGGGCAAGCTCAAGTTCCGTCTGGACCGCAATCTGTCCAATTTGCCTGACGACGACGGCAACGCCGAGCTGCTGGGGCCGCCCCGTGTGCTGGATACCCATAAAGAGCCGCAGCTGGACGAGCACGACCTGCCGTCGATGAGTGCGCCGGTGCGTGAAGCCCGCGAGCCATCTTCCAAGCGCGGCAAGCGCAACGCCGCCGCGGTCGCCGAGCCGCATCAGGGCGACCTGAACCTCGATGTCGACGATGGCCCGAGCTTCAGCAGCCGTGACGGCGATTTCCCGGATGAGACTGCGACCAAAAGCAGTGCTCCACGCCAGTCGGTCAACGATCAGCCGGCCGCTGAGGAAGTCTTGGTGATCAGCGTGATCTGCCGTGACGCTGCTGGCTTCAAAGGCCCGGCGCTGTTGCAGAACATCCTGGAAAGCGGCCTGCGTTTTGGCGAGATGGATATTTTCCACCGTCACGAAAGCATGGCCGGTAATGGCGAAGTGCTGTTTTCCATGGCCAATGCGGTCAAGCCAGGCACCTTTGATCTGGACGATATCGACCTGTTCAGCACTCCGGCGGTGAGTTTCTTCCTCGGTTTGCCAGGCCCGCGTCATCCGAAACAAGCGTTCGACGTGATGGTGGCTGCGGCGCGCAAGCTGTCCCAGGAACTCAACGGCGAGCTCAAGGATGACCAGCGCAGCGTCCTGACGGCCCAGACCATCGAGCACTACCGTCAGCGCATTGTCGAGTTCGAGCGTCGCGCCCTGACACAGAAGCGCTGAGGTCCGATCTTAAGCGTTGCCTGTAGAATCCGTGCACTAACATATTGAGCAGCTTCGGCTGCTCTTTTGCTTTATGAGAGAACACCCATGACCGCCGCCCATACCCGTATCCTCGAATTGCGCGCTGAACTGGATCAGCACAACTACCGCTACCACGTCCTCGACGAGCCGAGTATTCCGGACGCCGAGTACGACCGCTTGTTCCATGAGCTCAAGGCCCTGGAGGCCGAGCATCCGGAACTGGTGACGCGTGATTCACCGACGCAGCGGGTCGGCAGTGCGGCGTTGTCGGCGTTCACCCAGGTCAGGCATGAGATCCCGATGCTCAGCCTGGGCAACGCGTTCGATGAATCCACCATGCTTGAATTCGATCGCCGGGTCACCGAGGGCCTCGATCTGCCGGTGGGCGATCTGTTTGGGGGCGGCGCGGCGGTGGAGTACAGCTGTGAACCGAAACTGGATGGCCTGGCGGTCAGCCTGCTTTATCAAGACGGCGAATTGGTGCGCGGCGCAACCCGTGGCGATGGCACCACTGGTGAAGATATCAGCGTCAACGTGCGCACCGTGCGCAATATCCCGCTGAAGCTGCACGGCAGCGGCTGGCCGGCGACCCTGGAAGTGCGCGGCGAAGTGTTCATGTCCAAGGCCGGTTTCGAGCGTCTCAACGTATCGCAACTGGAAGTGGGCGGCAAGACCTTCGCCAACCCGCGCAACGCCGCCGCCGGCAGCCTGCGCCAGCTGGACTCGAAGATCACCGCCAGCCGTCCGCTGGAGTTCTGCTGCTACGGCGTGACCACCGATATCAGCGACACCCATATCGGCAACCTGCAGCAGTTGCAGAAGTGGGGCATGCCGATCAGCCGCGAGTTGAAGCTAGCCAAGGGCATTCAGGATTGCCTGGATTACTACCGCGATATTGGCGAGCGGCGTAACAGCCTGCCCTATGAAATCGACGGTGTGGTGTTCAAGGTCAACAGCATTGCCTCCCAGCGTGAACTGGGCTTCCGTGCCCGCGAACCGCGCTGGGCCATCGCTCATAAATTCCCGGCCATGGAAGAGTTGACCGAGCTGCTCGACGTGGAATTCCAGGTCGGTCGCACCGGTGCGGTGACACCGGTGGCGCGCCTGAAACCGGTGAAGGTGGCCGGTGTGACCGTGTCCAATGCGACCTTGCACAATATGGATGAGGTGGCGCGGTTGGGCCTGATGATCGGCGATACGGTGATTATCCGTCGTGCCGGGGATGTGATCCCGCAGGTGGTTTCGGTGGTACTTGAGCGTCGCCCGGAAAACGCCCGCGCCGTTCAGGTGCCCGAGAGCTGCCCGGTGTGTGGCTCCCATGTGGAACGCACGCAACTGGTCAAGCGCAGCAAAGGCAAGGAGACCGTCAGCGAAGGCGCGGTGTACCGCTGCGTCGGCCGCCTGGCCTGTGGGGCGCAGCTCAAGCAGGCGATCATTCATTTTGTTTCGCGGCGTGCCATGGATATCGATGGCCTGGGCGACAAGACCATCGAGCAACTGGTGGATGAAAAACTCATCGGCTCGCCCGCCGACCTCTACAAACTCAAGTACGAGCAGATCATCGACCTGGAAGGCTTTGCCGACATCTCCAGCAAGAAGCTGATCACGGCCATTGAAAACAGCAAGACGCCGACCTTGGCGCGCTTCATCTACGCCCTGGGCATTCCCGACGTGGGCGAGGAGACCGCCAAGGTACTGGCGCGCTCCCTGGCGTCCCTGGAGCGGGTGCAGAAAGCCTTGCCGGAGGTGTTGACGTACCTGCCGGATGTCGGCCTGGAGGTGGCGCATGAAATCCATAGTTTCTTTGAAGACAGCCACAACCAGGACGTGATCGGCGCGCTGCTGTCACCGCAGGAGTGCGGCCTGCAATTGCAGGATCAGGGCGAGCTGAGCGCTGAATTCGCGGCCAGCACGACCTTGGGCGGTCTGCTCGACAAGCTTCACGTGCCGAGCGTCGGCCCGGGGGCGGCGCAGAAACTGGCGGACAAATTCGGCACCCTTGAGGGCGTGATCAAGGCCGACTGGCTGGATATGCGCCAGGCACTGCCCGAGAAGCAAGCCAAGGCGGTGCGCGATTTCTTCGATAACGCAGGCAACGCCACGCATGCCCTGGCCATTGAGCAGCAGCTCAAGGACTTCGGCATGCACTGGCAGAGCGAGAAGAAGGTCATCGAAGGCTTGCCGGAAGCCGGCCATACCTGGGTGCTGACGGGCTCCCTGGAGCTGATGAGCCGCGATGTGGCCAAGGACAAGCTCGAAAGCCTTGGCGCCAAGGTTTCAGGGTCCGTTTCGGCGAAAACCCACTGCGTGGTCGCGGGGCCAGGCGCCGGTTCGAAATTGGCCAAAGCCAGTGAATTGGGCTTGAAAGTGCTGGATGAGGCAGCCTTCGTTGCCTTCCTGGCCAAGCACAACATCCCAGCCTGAAAACGTGGCTTGTAGTGAGCGGGCTTGCCCCGCGCCGGGTGGCGCAGCCGCCCACACCCAGGCACCTCGGTCTATCTAAAACACCGCAACGTCCCTATCGGGGCCAGCTTTGTAGTGAGCGGGCTTGCCCCGCGCTGGGCGGCGCAGCCGCCCTAAACCCAGGCAC
>NZ_JBNPJU010000030.1:0-30938 GCF_050312575.1 Pseudomonas sp. R11F
CAGGTCGGCGTTGCTGAAACCGCTGACCGCCTCGCTGAACGTGATGGTCACCAACGACGTGGCGCCGATGTTCAAGCTGTTGTTGGCCAACACGATGGTCGCCGTTGGCCGCTGGGTGTCGATAGCGTAATTGTTGGAGTCGGTGGTGCCGCTGCCGACGTTGCCCGAGGCATTCTGCACGCCGCTGTTGTCCAGCGTGATCAGGTTGGTGGTGTCGGTGATGTTGTTGGTAGGCGTGAAGGTCGCCGTCCAGGTAATCCCTCCGTCGCTGCTGCTCACCGCCATCAAGGTGCCGTTGGCAACGGTCAGGTCGGCGTTGGTGAAACCGCTCACCGCCTCGCTGAAGGTGATGGTCACCAGCGAGGTATCACCGATTTTCACCGCGTTGTCCGCCACCACGATGGTCGCGGTCGGCCGTACGGTGTCGAGGGTGAAGTTGGCCGAGCTGGTAGTGCCTGAGCCCGCGTTGCCGGCCAGGTCGGTGATGCCGGTATTGTCCAGGATGATCAGGTTAGTGGCGTCCCGGGTGCCGACGTTCGGGCTGAAGGTAGCCGTCCAGGTCACGCCGCCATCGGCGCTGCTCACGGCACTGAGCGTGCCATTGGGCACACTCAGGTCGCTGTTGGTGAAGCCGGTCACCGCCTCACTGAAGGTGATCGTCACCAGTGATGTTTCACCGGCTGTCAGCGCCGAATCAGCAACCACAATGGTCGCGGTCGGCCGTTGGCTGTCGACGGCGTAGTTGTTGGAGTCGGTCGTGCCGCCGCCGGCGTTGCCGGCCAAATCGGCAATGCCGGTGTTATCCAGGGTGATCACATTGCTGGTATCGGTGATACCGGCCGCCGGGGTGAACGTCGCGGTCCAGGTGATGCCACCATCACTGCTGCTCACCGCGCTCAATGTGCCATTGGCAATCGTCAGGTCGGCATTGGTAAAGCCGGTGACCGCCTCGGAGAATGTCACCGTCACCAACGAGGTCTGGCCGATACCCAGGGCGGTGTCCGTCACCACGATAGTTGCGGTTGGGCGCTGGGTATCGATGGCGTAGTTGTTGGAGCTGGTGGTACCACTGCCGGCATTGCCCGAAAGGTTGCGTACGCCGCTGTTGTCGAGGGTGATCAGGTTGGTCGCGTCGGTTATGGCGCTGCTCGGCGTGAAGGTCGCCGTCCAGGTGATCCCCCCATCGCTGCTGCTCACCGCCGTCAAGGTGCCGTTGGCAATCGTCAGGTCGGCATTGGTGAAACCTGTCACCGCCTCGCTGAACGTGATCGTCACCGCAGAGGTTTCGCCAATTTTCAAAGCGCTGTCCGCAACAACGATGGTCGCCGTGGGCAGCACGGTGTCGACCGTGTAGTTGGCCGAACTGGTGGTGCCCGAGCCCGCGTTGCCGGCCAGGTCGGCGACACCGGAGTTGGCCAGGGTAATGACGTTGGTGGCATCGCTGACACCGACCGTCGGCGTGAGGGTAGCGGTCCAGGTGATACCGCCGTCGCTGCTGCTCACCGCCGTCAAGGTGCCGTTGGCGATGGTCAGGTCAGCGTTGGTAAAACCGCTCACGGCCTCACTGAATGTGATGGTCACCAATGTGGTTTCACCGGCGCTCAGCACCGGGTCGGCGATGACAATAGTCGCCGTCGGCCGCTGGGTGTCGATGGCGAAGTTATTGGAGTCTGTCGTGCCGGTGCCGGTGTTGCCGCTCTGGTCGCTGTAGCCGGTATTGTCCAGGGTGATGTGGTTGGCGGCGTTGGTGGTACTCGCCGACGGGGTGAACGTTGCGGTCCAGGTGATCCCACCGTCACTGCTGCTCACCGCACTCAGCGTGCCGTTGGCGATAGTCAGGTCGGCATTGGTGAAACCCGTGACGGCTTCGCTGAAGGTCACTGTAACCAGCGAAGTCTGGCCAATCGCCAATATCGGGTTGGCGACCACTATCGTGGCCGTCGGGCGCTGGGTGTCGATCGCCACGTTATTGGAGTTGGTCGTGCCGCTGCCGGCGTTGCCTGCCAGATCCTGCACGCCCGTCTTGTCCAGCGTGATGTGGTTGGTCGGGCTGGTGATACTGGCTGTCGGGGTGAAAGTGGCGGTCCAGGTCACACCGCCGTCACTGCTGGAGACAGCGCTCAAGGTGCCATTGGTGATCGTCAGGTCGGCGTTGGTGAAACCGCTCACCGCCTCACTGAAGGTAATCGTCACCAGGGAGGTCTGACCGATAGCCAGGGTAGTGTTGGAAAACACAATGGTCGCATTCGGCCGCAGCGTGTCGACGGCATACGCGTTGGAACTGGTGGTGCCACTGCCGGCGTTGCCTGCCAGGTCGGCGACCCCGGTATTACTCAAGGTAATCACGTCACCGCTATGGCTAACCCCAGCGCTTGGCGTCAGGGTGGCGGTCCAAGTGATGCCGCCATCGCTGCTGCTCACCGCGCTCAGCGTGCCGTCGGCGACGACCAGGTCGGCGTTGGTAAAGCCGGAGACGGCTTCGCTGAAAGTGATGGTCACAAGAGAAGTGCCACCGATGTTCAGCGCTGGGTTAGACACCACAATGCTAGCGGTGGGGCGCACGGTGTCGACGCTGTAGTTATTGGACGTGGTGACGCCGGTGCCGGTATTGGTCGAGGCGTCGGTGTAAAGCGTGTTGTCCAGGGTAATGACGTTGATACCACTGGTGATCCCGCCCGTCGGTGTCAGGGTCGCTGTCCAGTGGATGTTATCGCTGGTGGACAGGTTGCTCAGGGTGCCGTTGGACGCCGTCATGTCGGCCAGGCTGAAGCCGGATACCGCTTCGCTGAAGGTGACGTTCACCACGGAGGTGCCGCCGATATTCAACCCCGTGCTGGCCACCGCAACCGTGGCGGTCGGCCGTACCGTATCGACGGTGTAGTTATTGGAGGTAGAAGTCCCGCTGCCCGCCAGGCCATTCGACACGCCGGTGACACCGGTATTATCCAGGACGATATGGTTGGTCGCGCTGGTCACGCTCGAACTTGGGGTGAACGTCGCCGTCCAGGTGACGCCGCCATCACTGGAACTGACAGCGCTCAAGGTGCCGTTCGACACGGTCAGGTCAGCGTTGGTGAAACCGGTGACGGCCTGGCTGAAGGTAATGGTCACCAACGAAGTGCTGCCAATGTGCTGGGCCGTGGTGGTGACGACAATGGTTGCTGATGGCGTTGGTGCGTAGGCGGTGTTCAGGGTGCCGCCATCATTGAAGATATTGTTCGTGGCCGCCACGGTAGCGCCCGTGCCGCCTCCGCCCGCCGCCTGGCCGCCGGAGCCGCTGCCACCAACGTTACCGCTCAGGGCCGCGAAGTTGGCGGCGGTCATCAACAGCGTGCCTTTGTTCCAGATCGCGCCGACGCCTTTGCCGCCCGCACCGCCCGGGTCGGCACTGCCACCACTCCCTCCACCGCCGCCGCCGCCACCACCGGCCGCGATGTTATTGGAAATCACCGAAGTGCCGACAACGGTCAGGGTGCCGCTGGTGGCGTTGTAGATACCGCCACTGGCCGAGGCACCGGCACGACCCGGCCTGTCCCATCCAGAGCCGCCACCACCGCCGCCGATACTGATAGTGCCGTTGTTCGCCGTGCCGCCGCTGCCACCGTTACTGTAGCCACCGGCGCCCACACCGCCTGCGCCACCCACGCTGCTGCCACCCCTGCCGCCCATGTAGGTAGGGCTATAGGAGCCGCCCGTGCCACCGGTGTTGGCGCTACCGGAGGTCCCGGCGTATACCCCCGTACCAGTGCCGGCGATACCGCCGTGGCCTCCGACCTGCCCACCAAGCGCACCGCCGCCACCGCCTCCACCACCGACCGGGCCACCGGCATAAGGCGCGGTCACCCCGCCACCGCCACCGCCACCCGAGGCGGCATTACTGGTCACCGTGACATTATTCAAGGTCAGGTTACCGAAGTTGACGATACCGCCGCCCATCGCAGCTGTGCCGTCGACACCTGCCTGCGCGCCATTCCCGACCGCCAGCCCTTGGGTGATGACCAGGCCATCGAGTGTCGCGGTCACCCCATTATTAACTCTCAGCACCTGGGTCTTGTACTGCCCGCTGAGGGTAACGTCCGCCACGCCGTCGTGGTTCAAATCACCCGCAACCGTGACATTCTTCGTGATCACCAGTTGAGAGTTCAGGTTAACCGTCATGCTTGAGTTGAACGTCACGGTATCGCCCGTCACCGAATCGCTCAGGGCTTGGCGCAATGAACCGGCGCCACTGTCGCCGTTGTTGGTCACCGTAATCGTGGCCAAGCCGTACTGGTACGCCGACATCGCCTGGTACGACAACGCGGTGTGGCTCTCGATGGAGCCGGTGGCAATTTCCAGCGTCCAGTCGCCGCCCCCGCCGGTGCGGTTGGTGGATGCGGCAATATCCCGGCCCGTCAATTGCGCGAGCGAGTCGACAAAGTTCAGCCCCTGGGTGCCCTGCGCCGTGTTGCAGGCATAGATCAGGATGTCGCCACCCACATTCATGTCCTGGCCGATCTGCGCCAACACTTCGCTGCGAGCCGCAACGTTGTCGGCCGACAGATAGGTACTGCCCAGCCACAGATCACCGGTGTTGCCGTGAGCGATAATCTGCACCGAACTCACGCCCTGATGGCTGCCCAGGTAATCGGCCATCTGCTGCAGGCCGTCCTTGCTCGCATCCAGTTGCACGACCTGAGTGCCGGGGGCAGCCCCCTTGAGCAGGTCGGCGGAGTCCTTGACCCGGGCGTCGACGAACACCACGGTCTGCCCCGGTACCGCCACGGGTGCCGGGGTCGCCGGCGCATCGGTTTGCCCGTGGGTGTCTTTACTGACGGAGGCATGTTCGGCCGTCGGTGCCTTGGCCGCCGCATCGGCGGTGGCGTGGCTGTCAGCCTGGGCAGCATCGGCCACGGTGGCCGCGACCGCACCGTCAAACAACATGCGCGGCTCCAGGAACATGATCATCGGCGTCGCCAGGGTGTTGGCGCCTGTCGTTGCCTGCCGTGCCTTACCTTTGCTCCACCACATGTTGCTCACCCGCTTGTCGAATGCAGATACCCGCTATGAAAAAACCGCGATCAATTGATCACGGCATTGGCTTTGGTGCGAATCACATTGGCGGCGCTCAGGCTCCCATCCAGCCAAAAGGCCATATTCGCGAACTGCTCGAAGAGATCGGGCGGCAGGATCGTACGCCGAGGTTGCAGCGCGACCTTGGGCTTGACCCGGTGCAACCCACTGACGCCCAGCGCCTCGTCGAAGCCCGGTGCGTCGTAGCTGAGGTTGTCGAAGTCATGCTCGAACCACGGCTCGCCGATGAATTCGTAGACCAACCGCATCACGCGCTCCGGCGCCTGGGACAGCAGGTCGTAGTCGACGATCAGCATGGAACCGGCGTTTTCGCCGTAGTAAGCCTCTTTGAGGGCCGACCAGGCATAACCCACCAGGCGATTGCGCTGGCCGAGGGTTTCGACGCGGCTGTACACGGTGTTGCGCTCGATATCGTCGTTGAACAGTTTGGTGTTCTCAAACGGATTGGCGCGGTAGAGGCGTTCCAGGCTGTCCATGATCCACGCGACATTGCGCACGCAGGCGATGACCTTGGCCTGGGGGAACAGGTCGTGCAAGGCAGGCATGCGCGCGCACCACTGGCGGTTGGTGTCGAACACCACGGGGGTGGAGGGTTTGTCGCCGTAGTAAGCATCAAACAGGCCGCGCAACAGGCGACGGCGGGTGTCCGGGTCAATGACCGAGCCAAACTCGCTGCCGGCGCTGCACTGCGCCAGCACGCCATTGAACAGCGTCCCTACGGGGCTGCTCATGCCCGCGCGAAAACGGGGGTTCTGCAGCAGGATCGCAGAAAGTAAGGTCGAGCCGGAACGCGGCAGACCGGAGATAAAGTGATAGCGCAATCCTTTCACCACTTTGTAGGACAAATCCATTTATGCCCGAAGCGTAGCTGAGGATTGCGGTGCTCACTAGTGGTTATTTGCCACTATTTCGACATTTTCCTAATGCCGATTCGCAATTAGCGGCAGCCCTCAGGCTGCGAAGGCTCTGGCCCGCGACACAGGACAAACAGGCGCGCTCTTGCGCCGCCGCCATCCTGGCGCATGAGTTCGCGCCAATCGGCAGGTATCGGCGCGAAATCATCCGGCGGCTCGGCACTGCTGATCAGCCACACGCGGCGGGTATCCGCCGGCAATGCCGACAGGCGGTCGAGATAAATGCGCCCACCGTCCTGGTCAACCAGGGTGCCAAAGCCGTAGGCGGTCGGCCGAGTCGGCGTACCGTCGGGTTTGGGTGGCGTGTAGAGCTGGAGTTGGGCGTCGGTCTGGTCGTAATACACGTAGCTGAGGTACCACAGCATGTCACTGAGGACGATGCGGTCGTCTTCCTGATAGTTACGGTTGACGAACTCCACCGGCACGTTGAATTGGTCATGCTCGTCCACGGTGGCGTTGTTCTTCACCCCCAGCAGTTCCACGCTGACAAACAGCACCAGGAACGCGACGCCCCAACGTGACAGCCGCTGGGGCAAACGGTCGATGGCCAAGGCCACTATGATCGGCAAGCCGAGGGCATACACCGTGAGGTAGCGCTCGATAAAGACCGGGGAAATAAACGACACCGCGTACACCAGCAACAGTGGCAGCAGGAAAAACAGCGCCAGCAGGCCGGCCGGCCGATGGGCCTCACGATCACGCCAGGCGGTCGCAACCACGACGCCAATCAGCAACAGCGGAAACAGCCAGAACAACGGTTTCCAGAAGTCGATGCCTTCATCCTGGAGCATGAACTGCCAGACCATCGACGGCACGGAGATCAGCGTGACCGGGTCTTCCCAGCCGATATCGCCGCCGACCTTGAGCTGTTCGACGTGTTGGGTCAGATCCAGCAGGTTCGGCAACCAGGGCAGGTACAGCGCCACGATCAGCGTATTGGCGCACCACCACGAAGGGCGCAGGACCAGACGCTGGCCCGGCGCCTGGGACGCGCACAACAGTCCCAGGTAGGCCCAATGCACCAGCACACACAAGGCTGTGAAGTAATGGGTATAGAACCCGGCCACCATCAGCAGCACGTAGGCCGCCAGGTAGCGCGTGCGCTCGGGCCGGCGTACCCAGTACACCAGCGCCAGCGTGGCGGCCAGCAGCCACACGGCCAGCAGCGAGTACATGCGCACTTCCTGGCTGTAGCGCACGGCAGTGGGGAACAGCGCCAGCAGCACCCCCGCCAGTATCGCCGCGCGCCGGGTGGACAGTTGCCGCGCCAGCCAGATCCCCAGGCCCACCGCGACCACACCGGGGATTGCACTCATGCCGCGAATCGACCAGATGCCATCGCCAAACAGCCCGATCCACCCGCGCAACATGAAAAAGTACAAGGGCGGGTGCACATCATGGGCCGCGTGAAACCACAGGTCATCGATGGCGTATTCGCTCAGCAACAGGCTCGAACCTTCGTCGCCCCAGATCGCCGAGGCCGTGAGGCCATAGAAACGCACGGCCATGGCCAGCGCCAGAATCGGCACCCACCATAAACGGCTGAGCCAACCGGCACCTTCCCAAGCCGCCGACAGGCGATTGACTGCGGGAAAAACCCCCACTTTGTTGTCTTGTTCTACCACAGACCGTCGCACCTCAATTCCCCTGACACTGCCCGATTCCCGGGCAAACCCCGCCGTTGCGTCAACATGCGCCACTCTAGGCCAAAAGCCCCGGTTTCGCTCGCGGTTTCGCGACCGCCGGGCGCCGCGCATCAGCGGCGTCTACGCTCTGCGATGACGCCAGATCAATTGGCGTCACACACCCATAGAGCCATAAGCAAGGATGAACGATCCATGGAAGTATTCATCGGCACTATTCAACCGTTCGCGTTTAATTTCGCCCCTAGAGACTGGGCCTTGTGCGCCGGTCAAACCTTGTCCATCAGCCAGTACCAGGCGCTGTTCGCCCTGATCACCACCACGTACGGCGGCGACGGGGTGCAGTCCTTCAAGCTGCCGGATTTGCAGGGGCGCCTGCCCATCGGCCAAGGCAACGGCGCGAACCTGTCGCCGCGAGTCATCGGCGCGTTCGCCGGGGTCGAGAACGTCACCGCCACGCTGGCCAACCTGCCGACCCACACACATGGCACCGCGGCCTTCACTTCCACCACCACCGTGCAACTGACCAGTGTCACCAGCAACCCGGTCACGGTCCCCACTGCCGCCAACGCGTTTATCGGCGCTTCCGGCCCCGGCCCGGGCAGCGCGACGATCTACTCGGACCAACAGGGCGCCAACCCGGTGACGCTCAAAGGCGTCAGTACCACCTTGACCGGCACCATCGACCCCGCCGGCCAAGGCCAGGCCATGGCCACGATGAACCCGTTCCTGGTGATCAACTTCAGCATTGCGCTGAACGGCATCTTTCCGTCCCGCAGCTAAGCCCCTGGCCGAGGCCCACGGGCCTCGGCATTTCTCAAGTGGAGCCGCCTTATGCTGAACCTGATGACCCTCAATCATTTCCAGCCTTTGTTGAACCAGACTAGTGTGCTTTACCTGCCCGATGGTTCTGCATTGCCCATCCAGATCCAACGCCTCACCCACGCCCCCAAGGCCAGCCTGCCTGGCGGCTCACGCACGGCGTTCAGCGTGTTGCTCGAAAGCCTCGTACCGACCGATTTCGTCGACGGCCTCTGCCGCCTGCCACTCGGGGACAGCTGCCTGGAAAACGTGTTCGTATCCCGCGAACCCGCGATGGGCCGCGACACCCAGCGCGGCTATTTCTGCATCGTTTTCAACTGAGACGGGTACCACACCAGGCGCTGCGCGGCGGGCGTCTGTTCCTCCACTTCAAACCCCAGCGCCAGATAATGCTGGCGCGCATGGGGGTTACTCGCCCACACCACCGTCGCCACCGGGCAACACACTTGGGCAGCGGCCTGCTGCACCCCTTGCAACACCGCACGACCAAAGCCTTGCCCACGGGCGGTAGGGACGAAAGCCAGGTACAACACACGGATTTCAGCAGGCCCGAAGTCGGCGCTCAACGCACCGATGGGCGTGGCCAGTTTCTCGATCACATAATGCAGGGCGCCGGGAAAATGCTCGTCCATCCCTCGTTCCTGCACCTGGAACTGCTGGGCAATCACCGCCTCCACCAACGCCTGCTCGCCATCGATCCATTGCAGATCCGCACGCGCCGAGCGGTAGAGGCTCTGCAAAAACGGCCCATCGCTGCTGCGTGACGGGCGTACCACCAAGCCCTGCGCCAGGGCGCCATCCTTGTTCAACATCGTTCAACTCCTGTCAGAACCCGCTTTCCCGCACCCCCAATGCTGCCGCCCGACGCCAGGCGACGCCCAGCACCGACTCACTGCGCCCTTGCAACACCACCACACCGCGCAGGGGCTGGCGGGGTGTTTGGATCGGTTGCACGCTTTTCAACCGCGCGCCGTACTGGGCCTGCACCGGCTCCGGGCGCTGGTTTTCATCACGGCGTACGGCGATTGGCCCATGGTGGTCGGAGGTGAGTGCCTCCTGGTCCAGGTAGGCCACGCCATTGGTGTCGATATCGGTCAATTCGACAGGGATAGCGGCATGCATCGGGTCATCGGCGATAAAGCGCCCGGTGGCGCCCGGGGCTACCCGCCACAACTCTGCCTCGGCCAGGTAACCCCGCAGGCGTGCCCCCTCTTCCACCACTTGCGCGAGCGAATCCTTGGGTGACAGCCAACGGCCCACGCCCAATTGCGGCAACATATCGCGCACCGTGCCTGCATGGGGTGCGCGCAACAGCAACCGCTCGCGCTGGGCGGCCAGGCCTCGGTATTCGGCCAGGGCCTGGGACAGACGCTGATCGTTGATCCCGGCATCCGCCGCCGTTTCAGTGCGCCCGGCCTGGCGACGCATCTGCAACTGCAGAATCTCCACTTCACGGCGCACGATGCTTTGTCGCGCTTCCAGATCCGGCGACTCCAACTCGAACAATACCTGGCCTTGGGTGACGGCCTCGCCATCGGCCACCCGTACCTGCTTGACCCGCGCCGCCACGGGCGCATGCAATGCGCTGGCACGTCCGGCTTCGAGCATGGCCGGCAACTCCACGGCGCTGCGCCACGGCACCACCAGCGCCAGCAGCAGCAACAGCAGGCCCAGGCTGCTGAGCAACACCCGGGGGGCATGGGCCTGGGTGCGACGACTCCACCATTCGCGCCACTCCTTGACGACCGGCAAGCAGATGAACCACACCAGTTCCACCAGCATCAGGAAGATCCCGAGCAGCTTGAAAAACAGGTGATACACCGCCAGCGCAATCCCGAGGAACAGCGCCGCCCGCCACAGCCACGCCAGGTAACCCCACCCCAGCAAGCGTCGTTGCATCGTCGGCGACCACGGCTCCGGCGCCGGCTCGCCATAACCGAACAACAGTTCGCGCAGGCGCCAACGGCACAGTGCAAAAGCGCGGCCTTGCAAGTTATCCACGCCCCACCAGTCACTGATCAGAAAATAACCATCAAAGCGCATGAACGGGTTGAGGTTGATCGCCAACGTGGTCAGCCAAGTCGCGCTGGCCAACATGAACGCCGCCGTGCGCGCCGGACCGTCGGGCAACAACGACCATGCGAGCAGGGCAATGCACGCCAGCAACAACTCGGCCATCACCCCGCCGGCTCCGATCATCAACCGCGCACGGCGATCATTGACCCGCCACGCGTCGCTCACATCGGTGTAGAACATCGGCAGCAACACCATGAACGCCACGCCCATGCTCTGCACCCGGCACCCGGCGCGCTTGGCCATGAAGGCATGGCCGAATTCATGGCATAGCTTGGCGAAAAACAACGCCACACCGAATGCCAGGGCGCCGCCGAGGCTGAACAGGTGCGGGAATGTCGCCAGGAAACGCTGCCAGTCGCGTGCGACCAGAAACACGCCCAAGCCCAGAATGATCGGCAAACCGTAACGCAACAATCCCGGACCGAAGCGCGCCAGCCAAGGCCATACACGGTTGAGAAACGCATCCGGGCGCCACAACGGAATGCGGAAAAACAGGTACTGATGCAGCAACACCTGCCACAGGCTGCGCTTTTGCGCGGCCGCTTTATAGAGGTAACTCGCCCGCTGCTGCGGGTCGAAGGCGGCGATCAGGTCATGGGCACGTAAAAAGCTCAGCAACTCCTCCACTTCGCGACCCTCCAGGGGCAAACCCGGTTCGCGGTTGGCGGCCTGCAGGACTTTTTCCGGATCGCCCAGCGACCAGTGACGCAACAAACGAATCGCGCTGGCGCCAAGTTTGAAATAACGCCCACGTACCGGGTCGGCCAGGGTCCAGCGCGGCGAGCCGTCCAACGCGGCGCCGGCGGCGGACAGTTGCAGGTCTTCGCGCAGCCTGGGCAGGCTCATCAGAGACCCACGCTCTGGCGTAAGCCTGCCAGCGGCCGGCGCAGCAGGTACAGGGCCAGCGGCGCCCGCTCTCCATAGAGTTTCGCGGTACCGCGCAGGCCGATACGGGGCGGCGCATCATCGAATTGCGCATCGAGGCGATAGGCCAACTGCCCACCCGGTGTGGGCTGCGCTTCATAGGCGACCCGTTGCAGGGTCGCGAGGTGACGTTGCAGCGGGTCGCTGTCGAGAAACAGCGCGACCTGGGCATTGGGCGCCAAGGCAATCGCATCACCCACCGCCAATTCAATGCGCAACTCCGCCTGGGCCGGATCGGCGATCTGCAACAGCCGCTCGCCGGTTTGCACCGGTTTACCGGTCCAGCGATCGGCATCTGCGAATACGGCGATCCCGTCGCGTTCGGCGCGCACTTCGCTACGTTTGAGCAGCTCACGTGCATAGTCACGTTCAGCACGTTTTTGCTCGACGCGGGCGGCCAGCAGGTCAATCTTCGAGCTGGACTCGGCATCGGCAAAGGCACGCTGGGAATTGGCCTTGAGCTCCGCCTCGGCCACGCCCAGCGCACGCGCGGCCACATCGGCCTGGGCCGTCAGCGTGGTGCTTTCAAAGCGCAGCAACAGGTCGCCGGTTTTCACCGTCTGGTTAGGTTTGACCAGGAACTCCGCGATCACCCCATCCAGCGGCGCCGCGACGACTTGCCCGGCCAGCGGCACCACTTCGGCGGGCGCCAGCACCGACTGGTGCACCGGGATCAGCAGCGTCAGCAGCACTACCACCACCGCCGCTATCCGGCGTTTGCGGTTCAGGCACAAGCGCCACGGCTGGCGCGGTTGCAACGCATGCCAGGCATGGCTGCAAGTGTCGCCCAGTTGCGCCAGCAATACTTGCTCGGCCGGGTTCCACGGCGTGTCCCGCGCCAGCCACAGGCCGCCGAACACTCGGCCCTGGGGGTCAACCAACGGTAGCCAGAACACATGCCCGGCCGACAAGCCCTGCCAATCGGCTTGCACCGCACCACTCAATTGCTCAGCCGGCACCACCCGTGCGGTTTGGCTCATCGCCAGCTTGTGCAACTGCACCACCGCTTGTTCAACAAAAGCCACGAACGGCGCGTTGGGATCGACGCTGCTCACCGCCGTCACCGCCCGCACCTTACCGGCGATCAACAGGGCGGCATGGCGATAGCCAAACAGTGGTTGGCCATCGTTGACCAGGCTGTAGGCCAGTTGCTCGGTGGTACGCGCCGCACGAATCTGACGCTCAAGATCGAGAAACTGCGCAAACACGCGCTCGGCGTGGCCCGCCAGCGGTGCGTTCATTGCAATTGCGCAAAGCGGGCAGTACCGCTCATGCCTGCCAGCAGCCCGGAAGCGTTCGGCAAGGTGGCGACCAGCAGCAGTGTCTGGCTGCCTTCATCAATACGAGCACCCAGGCGCTTGACCGTGGCCGTGAATGCCTGACCGGTTTCGTCGGGAGTGAAATTGAAGGTTTGCCCGGGCTTGAGTTTGCCCATCCAGCGCGACGGCACCCGCAGGTGGATTTCCAGGCTGTGGTTATCGACGATCTCCAGCAACGGCGCCCCGGCCGATACGCTTTCGTAACGCTGGACCTTGCGCTGCACCACTTGGCCGTCATACGGCGCCAGCACGCTGCAGCGTTTGACCTGTACTTGATAAACCTGGGTTTGAGCCTGGGTCTCGGTGAGTTTGGCTTCGGCGCGGGCCACTTCAAAACGCCCGACGGAGTTGAGTGCCGCCAGTTGTTTGTTGTGGGCAAGCTCCTCACCGGCGCCACGGCTGGCGGCCTGGGCGGCATTGAGCTGGGCCTGGTAGGCCGAGCAGTCGAAGCGTGCCAGAGTGTCGCCCTTCTTGAACGATTCGCCCTCGCTGAAGGGCAACTCGACGATCCGCCCCGACAGCTCGCTGGCCAGCATTGCCTGGTCGCGGGCACGCAACACGCCACGCGCCTCGTCGGCGCCGGTCGCCGCCGCAGGGGGGTGATCCAGCAACGGGTCGTCCGCCATGGCCAGTTGCGTCAGGCCCATCAGACATGAAACTCCAAACACCCAACTACGTAACGGCTCCATGCGGTAACTACTCCCTGATGATGTCGGCAGTCTAGGGCAGGCAAATCAAATTGCCACTACCGAAAACGGATAAATCTGAATTTATTGTAGGGCGCTACCGACGTCTTCGCAGGCGTACGTTATGATTGCGACCCTCCAAGGACTCAGGATCAAAGGACACGTCATGCGCATCGGTTTTCTGCCTCCTCTGGGTCTGGCGTTGCTCGCCGGCCTTTCCTTCCAAGCCCAGGCCAGCGGCGATGATTCGTGCTACCCCGACTGGCGGGTATCACGCGACAGCCTTGAAGGCTGCAGCAACCTGCCCTTCCTGAGCCCGGGCAATGACAGCCGGGTCAACCTGCGCCTGTTACTGGCAGATAAACAGGCGATGCCCCTGACACCCAACGCACTGAATGACACCGACCTGGAGCAAGGCTTCGGTCCGGTGCCGTTCCCGGTGTATCGCCTGACGTCCAATGACACCCCGCCCGCAGAAGCAGACGACTCCTCGGCCCCCGGGCTTGACGAACTGCTCGCGCCATTGGGCATCCAGCGCGGCGATAGCAAGGCCGCCGGCCAAGCCTTCCTCAGCGGTGAAGGCAGCCGTTGCCGCAGCAATGATGACGACAGCGCCGCGGCGTTTATCGGCCAGGTCGTCAAGGCCGACATGCCGGCGGCCGAACGCGACGTGCTGGTCAAAGCCCGTGTGCAGTTGCTCGCCACTTGCGATTGGAATGGCCAGGTCGTGGAGCCGCAACAGATTCAGTCGCCCGAAGGCCAACTGCTGCGTACCTATCTGCAAGCAGCCGCCGACTTCTACAGCGGGCGCTTCAGCGACGCCGAACGCGGTTTTGCCGCTGCCAGCAGCAGCACCTTGCCCTGGCTGAAAGAAACCGCCCTGTACATGACCGCCCGCACATCGCTGAACCAGGCACAGGCCGAGGCCTTCGACGAATACGGCATGCCCAAGCTCGAGCGTGTGGACAAGTCGGCCCTGAGCAACGCCGAAGAGGGCTTTCTCGGTTACCTGAAAACTTATCCACAGGGCGCTTACGCCACCTCGGCCCGTGGCCTGCTGCGCCGGGTGTACTGGCTGGCGGATGACACCGACAAACTGGCCGAGGCCTATGCGTGGCAACTGACCCAGGCGACGGATACACAGCGCAACGCGTCGCTGGAAGAACTGGTGGAAGAAGCCGACCTCAAACTGTTGATGGTCAATCGCAGCACCGTGCAAAACCCCATGATTCAGTTGGTCACCGACCTGATGGCGATGCGCGCCCATACCCCGCCGGAACTGACTCGCGAAGAGCTCGACGGGCAGAAAGGCGTGTTTGCCAATGAGCCGGCTCAGTTCGACTACGTACAGGCGGCCTACGCGCTGTACGTCGAGCATCAGCCCGACAACGCCTTGAAGCTGTTGCCCAAGGAAGTGCCGTCGAGCCTGGATTATTTCGCCTTCAGCCAACAGACCTTGCGCGCATTGGCTCTGGAGGAGAAAAAAGACTGGAAAGCCGCCGAGTCGCTGTGGCTGCAATTGCTCCCGCTAGCCAAGCTGCCACTGCAACGTGACCAGCTGGAATTGGCCCTGGCCATGAACTACGAACGCAGCGGCCAATTGGCCAAGGTGTTTGCCGCCGACTCGCCGATCAGCGCCCAGCAAGTGCGTTACATCCTGCTGAGCAACGTGGCCGGGCCGGACCTGCTGCGCCAACAACTGGCCAAGGCCAGTGACCCCGTGGAGCGCAACACCGCGCAATTCGTGCTGCTTTATAAAGACCTGTTGCACAGCCAGTTCGCCAACTTCGCCGCCGACTTCAAGCAACTGCCGGCCCCGGCGCCCGAAGACAAGCTGGGCACCAGCCTGGGCTACGTCTATACCTCAGGCCAGAGCCTGAAAATGTTCCAGTGGAACGGGGACAAAGCCGAATCCGGCTATGCGTGCCCGAGCATCGCGCAAACCGCAGCAACCTTGCAAAACGACGCGAAAAACCCGCAGGGCCTGAATTGCTTCGGCGAGTTCATCCTGCGTAACGGCCTGGACGGCATGCCGCTGGAACAAGCCCGCGCCGCAGGCAGCCTGGGCAGTACGGCGTCGGACTTCAAGGGTGAAACCTTCTCGCGGCTCGACGGCTACAAACTCGTCATCGCCAACGCCAAGGCTCCGAAGAACGACAAGGCCTATGCCCTGTTCCGCGCCATCAACTGCTATGCGCCGTCAGGCTATAACAGCTGCGGTGGCAATGAAGTTGAACCTGCCGTGCGCAAGGCGTGGTTCCGCCAGCTCAAAACCAGCTTTGCCGACACCGAGTGGGGCAAGTCTCTGCAGTACTACTGGTGAAGCACCTGTGGCTCGGCTTGCTGCTGTTGGCAAGCCCGGCCTTTGGCGCTGTTGACGCCCGCGACTATGACGCCTTCTGGCTATGGAGCGGCGTCACGCCGCAGCCGGTGCTCAAGCAGGCCAAAACCCTGTACATCCTGCAGGGCCAGATCAACTCCACCCGCCGCGCGCCACAGCGCGGCGTGCAATTGATCGCCCAGGGCATCAGCGTACCGCGCCTCACCCAAGGCGAGGTCTGGGTGGTCTACCGTGCCCACACCTTGCATTGGCCGGAGCAGATCTACACCCAAGTGTTCGGCCAGGTGCAACGCTGGCGCGACGCCGGCAACCCGGTGGTCGGGATCCAGATCGACTTCGACGCCCGCACCCAATACCTGCACGAATACGCAGCCTTCCTGCGCGACCTGCGCCAACGCCTGCCCGCCGACCTACGCCTGAGCATCACCGGCCTGATGGACTGGAGCAGCAACGCCGACCCGGCGGCCATCGACCAGCTCAAGGGCGTGGTGGATGAGGTGGTGGTGCAGACCTATCAGGGCCGCCATAGCATCCCGGATTACGCGGCGTACTTACCCCGGATGAATCGATTGGGATTGCCGTTCAAGGTGGGGCTGATTCAAGGCGGGGAATGGGAAGCACCGGGGTACTTGAAGGAGAGTCAGTGGTTTCGGGGGTATGTAGTGTTTTTGCAGAATCCCTGAAGGACACGCCGGTGCACTGCAACACGTAGGTCTTGTTGGTGAGGGACTGACAAAACTCTTTGTGATTCAGCGCTTCGCGGTTTGCAGCGGGTACACCGACTCCCAACCACCACCCAAGGCTTTGTACAAGCCAACCATCGCCAGCGACACGCCGGTGGAGCTTTCCACCCATTGCTCCTGCGTCGCCAACAAAGCGCTTTGCACGGTGAGCACGTTGACGAAATCCACTACGCCTTCAACGTATTGCTGCTGTGCCGTGGTGAGTGCGATCTGGTTTTGGCGCACGGCTTCGGCAAGGCTGTCGCGTCGCAATTGGCTGGCGCTGTAGCGAGTCAACTGGTCGTCGATTTCGTGCCAGGCCCGCAGCACGGTTTGCTGATACGCCAGCGCCGCTTCCTGCTGCTGGGCTTCGCGCAAATTCAACATGCCTTGCAGGCGCCCGCCATTGAACAGCGGCAAGCTCAATTGCGGACCTAAGGCAAACGCGCGAGAGCCCCAGGAGCCGAAATCGGCGAGTTGCATGGCCTGCGACCCGAGACTGCCGGACAGGGTGATGCGCGGGTAGAAGTCGCCCTTGGCCACACCGATGTTGGCGGTGGCTGCATGCAAACGGGCCTCGGCCTGACGAATATCAGGGCGACGCTCCGCGAGTTCCGACGGCAGGCCTATAGCGACCTGGCGCTGGGTTTGTGGCACGGCGGCGTCCTTGGACAATTGCGCATGCAGCGCCTGTGGCGGCTCGCCCATCAGCAGGCTCAGGGCGTTGATCAGCTGGTCCTGGCGTTGCTGTAACTCCGGCAGGCGCGCTTCGATGGCCGCTACCTGGGCAGCGGCTTCGGCGACGTCCAGGTCCGTGGCCACACCATCGGCCAGGCGCAATTGCGAGAGCTTGAGGCTGTGGCGAGCGACGTCGAGGTTTTGCTCGGTGACGGCGCGGGTGTTCTGTACGCCACGCAGTTGGATGTAGTCCTGAGCGGTCTCGGCAAGCACCGAGAGCAGCACGGCGCGGCGGTCGTCTTCAGCGACTTGCAGCGTAGCGTCGGCAGCTTCGGTTTCGCGTTTGACCCGGCCCCAGAAGTCCAGCTCCCAAGCGGCGGAGAAGCCCGCATCCCACTGGTTGAAGGCTGCGCGACCGTTCTCGCCGGACGGGTCACTCAAGCCTTTGCCACTGTTGCGTTTGCGCTGATAGCCACCCGCTGCAACGAGGTTGGGATAACGCTCAGCGGTGGTCACCTGGCGCACGGCGCGGCTTTGTTGCAGGCGGCTGCCGGCCAGTTTCAGGTCAAGGTTGTCGGTGAGCGCACGCCGGGTCAGCGCCGACAGTTGTGCGTCGTGAAACACGTCCCACCAGCGCTCCTGCAACGGGTCGGTCACTGCACGGCTGGCAGCCTGTCGCCCCTGGGGTTGGCTCCATTGCGTGACGTGTGGACCTTGGGGCCGTTGGAAGTCCGGGCCAACGGTACACGCGCTCAGGCTGATAAGGCTCAAGGTAAGCCAGGCCATCTGTCTCATTGCTGGGCCACCTCACGCGGCTGCGCGACTGCGTGTGTGTCGACGCTGGCTTCCACCGACATACCGACGCGCAGGCGCTCGGTCAGCGGCTGGTTGGGTTCGAGGACAATCTTTACCGGAATCCGCTGCACCACCTTGGTGAAGTTACCCGTGGCGTTATCCGGTTTGACCGAGGCAAAGGTCACCCCGGTGGCGGGCGCAAGGCTTTCCAGATGCCCCTTGAGCAACTCGCCGTCGAGGCTGTCGACACTGACCTGCACCGCCTGGCCAGCCTGCATATGCGACAGTTGCGTCTCTTGGAAATTGGCCACTACATAGGCCTCGGCCAACGGCACCACCGCCAGGATCTTGCTGCCCGGCGTCACATAAGCGCCCACCCGTACCGCACGCTCGCCGACCATGCCATCCACCGGCGCAACGATGCGGGTGTAGGACAGCTGGTAACTGGCCATTTCCAGCGCGGCCTGCGCACGCTTGAGTCCACCTTCGGCGGCATCACGCTGAGCGGTGAGAATCTCCACCTGCTTGCGCTCGGCTGCCAACACCGCCGTGGCTTTGGCCAGACGCGCGGTGGCCTGATCGATGCGGGTCTTGGCTTGCTGGGCGTTCTGCACCGTGCCTGCGCCGACACCAGCAAGGTGGTTGTAGCGATTCAACTCGTGTTCGGCGAAGGCCATTTCGGCGCGATCAGCCGCTACCGTAGCCTGGGCCTGGGCGATCACCGAGCTTTGGCGCTCCAGGGTCGCGTTGGCGTTTTTCAATTGGGCCCGGGCCACCAAGGTATCCGCATCAGCCGCTTGGGCGGCGGCGCGAAAATCGCGGTCGTCGATCAGCGCCAACAGTTGGCCGGCTTTGACGCGCTGGTTGTCTTCCACCAGCACTTCCTTGATGAAGCCCGCCACGCGCGGCGCAACCAAAGTGAAGTCGGCGGCGACGAAAGCGTCGTTGGTGGTCTGGCGCTTGTTGGCCAGAAGCTGCGGCACGGCCAGGTAAACCAGCACACCCACGGCGAACACCGCAATAACGGAGACGGCTATTTTGTCTTTGCGTTTCATGAGAAGTCCTTTGGGCTAGGTCGGTGCGCGAGGCGGAAAGATCCGCGTGGGCATCCAGAAAATCAGCAGGATCAACGCCACCGCGACCGCGGCCATGACGTAGTAGAGATCTGAAGACGTGAGCACCACGGCCTGTTCGTGCAGGCGCCGGGCCAGGCCCGGTGAGTCGCCGTCGGCCAGGGGCGAGTTGCCCAGGCTGTCTACCAACAGGGTCGAGTGAAAATGCAGGCGCTGTGTGGTCAAGGTATCCAGCACGGCGGTGGCGACCACGGCGGCGAGCCCCTTGATGGTGTTGAACCAGGCCGAAGCGTACGGCCCGTCCATCGGCTGGATGCTGCCGGTGGAAAGCATCAATAGCGGCAGCACCGCCATCGGCTGACCGAAGATTTGCAACAGGTACCAGCCATAGAAATCGTCACGAACCCACGCCGAGGTCAGGTGCGAACTGCCGACGCAACACAGCACCAACAGGCTCAAACCGACCCCCAGCACCCACCGGCAATCGACCCCGCGCAGGTTGCACAGCGCCGCCACCAACGGCAGCGCGATCAACTGCGGCAGTGCCATCAGCAGCATCACCGGCGCGGTTTGCAGTGGGCGATAACCCTGGACTTGGGCGAGAAAACTCGACGGGATAATGATCACCGACGTCAGCACCACCAGCACGCCAGCCAGCACGATCAGTGCAAACGCCAAGTTGCGCAGGCCGAGCATCTGCAACTTGAAAAACGGTACCGGGTGCGACCATTCATTGAGCATGAACAGCACCAGCAACAGACTGCCGCCACTCAACAGGAAGGTGATCAGGCCCGACTCGAACCAGTCCAGGCGATTGCCCTGCAACAGGCCGATCACCAGCATGCAGATCGCCGGGAACCCCAGCAGCAAGCCGCGCCAGTTGAACTGTTTGAAGCGCTCCAGGCGTAGCGGATCTTGCGGCAAGCCGTAGGCCACCGCGACCATGGCCAACAGGCACGGTGCGACTATCTGCCAGAACGCCCATTGCCAGCCGACGTATTCGGTCCACAACGCCGCCAGTGGCGTACCCAGGCTCGGGCCGAAGGTGGCGGTAAGCGCATACCCGGCCAAGCCGTACAGCTTGACGTTGGCCGGCAGGAAGCGCAGCGCCACGGTCATCAACATCGGCGGCAGCGCGCCACCCGCCAGGCCTTGAACCGTGCGCAGCACCAGCAGGCTTTCGTAGTTCGGCGCGAACGGGCACAGGATGCCAAGCACCGTAAACAAAGCGATCGCACACAGCGTGAAGCGGCGCAGGGAAAACGTCACCGAGCACCAAGGCGCAAAGGCCATCGCCGCCACGGAGGTCGCGGTGTAGGCGGCGACCAGCCAGGTGCCTTCGTCAAAGCCGAGGTACAGCGCACCCCGGATGTCGGCGAGGGCAACCTTGGTGACCATCTCGTTGAGACCAGATACGAGTACCGCCAGCAGCACGCCGACCAGGCCGATGATGATGCGCGGGCCGAACGCCGGTGGCGTAAGCGTGGTCGGTTTGGCTGCGGCCTGGAGAGCGGGGGCAGCGAGGGAAGTCATGAACAGGCAGCTCGGCATTAGAAATACCGGAGCAGTCTAATCAGGCAAATCCATGACAAAAAGTTACTTGTTGGAAGGTTATAAGTGCGTCAGACGCAATCCATGTGAGAGGGGGCTTGCTCCCGATGGGCCGCGCAGCGGCCTCGAAATGGGACTGCTATGCAGTCCATCGGGAGCAAGCCCCCTCCCACAGGAGCCCCCTGCCACTGTTTTACCCCTCCCGCCTCAGGAATCAGGTCGGCTGGGCCTCCAGCCACGTGGCATGGCAACTCGCGCGCATGGTCTCGCGCAGCCATTTGTGGGCCGGGTCTTTGTCGAAGCGAGGGTGCCAGGATTGAGCCAAGACCAAGGTCGGCAGTGAGATCGGCAGCGGGAAAGCCCGTAACGGCAGATTCAAGCGATTGGCGCTGTAGAGCGCTTCCTTCGGCACCGGCAGGATCAGGTCGGAATCGGGCAACATGAACATTGCCCCATGGAAACCCGGGGCGATCATTGACACGCGGCGTTCCAGGCCCTGCGCATTCAGCGCCGTATCAATCGGGCCACGGGAGATGCCGCGCCGCGAAATACTGATGTGGGAATAGCTGGCAAAGCGCGCAGCGGTGATCTCTTCGTCAAACAGCGGGTGACCTTCCCGCGCCAGGCCGATGAAGGTGGTGGAGAACAGGTTCTGCACTTTCACCTCAGGACTGGCGGGCATGGTGTTGCTCACGCGCAGATCCAGCCGCCCCTCGCGTAGCGCTTCGTCGTCGGTGTCGCCCTCGGGCACAAAGCACAGCTCGCACAACGGCGCCATGCGTTCCATGGTGTCGAACAGCCGACCGCCATACACGCCGATAAAGAAGTCATTGGCACGCACGCTGAAACGGCGGCGCAAGGTGCTCAAATCCACTTGATCCGCCGAGCGGAATAGCAGCGCCGCCTGCTCCACTACGTTGCGCACCTGGCCTTGCAGCTCAATAGCCTTGGGCGTCGGCACCAGGCCACGTCCGGCGCGCACCAGAATCGGGTCGCCCACGGCCTCGCGAATACGTGTCAGGGTACGGCTCATGGCGGCGGGGCTGAGGTTCATCCTGCGAGCGGCACCCACTACGCTGCCCTCGTCGAGCAAGGCGTCGAGGGCGACCAGCAGGTTCATGTCCGGTAGTTGCATGCCAAGCACTCGTGATCAGTGGGGAGTGAATGGGGTGCAATCCTAGCAGGGTCAGGAGCGCTGCATGCCCCAACGCTTCACCGTAAGCCGTTCGAAGGTGTTGAATACCAGGTTTTCCACCAACAGGCCGATCAAGATCACCACGGCCAACCCTGCAAACACCTTGTCGGTGTACAGCTCATTGCGGTTCTGGAAGATGTACCACCCCAACCCGCCCTTGCCGCTGGTGGCGCCGAACACCAGCTCGGCGGCGATCAGGGTGCGCCAGGCAAATGCCCAGCCGATCTTCAGGCCGGCCAGGATCGAAGGCAGCGCCGCCGGGATCAGGATGAACAGCACGAAGCGCATGCCCTTGAGCCCATAGTTGCGTCCAGCCATGCGCAGGGTCTCGGAGACGCCGAGAAAACCGGAGTAGGTGTTCAGCGCCAAGGCCCACAACACCGAATGCACCAGCACGAAAATCAAGCTGTTCTGCCCCAGGCCGAACCACAGCAGCGCCAACGGCAACAGAGCAATCGCCGGCAGCGGGTTGAACATCGAGGTCAGGGTGCTCAGCAGGTCGCGACCCAGCTGGGTCGACACCGCCAGCGTGGTCAGGGCAAACGCCAGTACGATGCCGATCAGGTAACCCTTGATCAACACCGCCAGCGAGATGCTGACCTTACTCAGCAGTTCGCCGCTGAGGAGGCCGTCGAACAGCGCCTGAGTCGTTTGCAGAACGCTGGGCAGTAACAGGTCGTTGTTCTGATAACGCGCGACGGCTTCCCAGAGGATCGCCAGCACGACCAGGATCAAGCCTTTGCGCAGCCAGCCTTGTTGCCACAGGCGTTGACGCAACGGCAGCTCGCGCTCCACGGGAACGCTGAGCAGCGGTTCGAGGTTGATTTCAAATTCCTGACGCATGGGCAGCCCCTTTCAGTAAGCGATGCGGATATCGGCGAAACCCAACTCGCGCTCGGCTTCAGGCGCTTCGTCGAACAGCAGGCGATGAATGCGCTGCGCCGATGCCTGGAATTCCACACCGCCAAGGCTGTGCAGGTCGTATTGATGGCTGTGGACTTCAGCACGCACCCGCCCGGGGTGGGGCGACAGCAACAGAATGCGATTGCCCACCACCAAGGCTTCTTCGATGGAGTGCGTTACGAACAGCAGGGTAAAGCGCACTTCTTCCCACAGCCGCAGCAATTCTTCCTGCATCTTGCGGCGGGTCAGGGCATCGAGGGCGGCAAAGGGTTCGTCCATCAGCAGGATTTTCGGCTGCATGGCCAAGGCGCGAGCAATGGCCACGCGGGCTTTCATGCCACCGGACAGGGTGTGCGGATAAGCCTCGGCGAACGCACTGAGGCCGACTTTGTCGAGGTAGTGCAGCGCCCGTTCTTCGGCGTCGCGACGCTTCAGGGTTTTAGACGCCAGCAAGGGGAACATCACGTTCTGCTTGACGGTTTTCCAGGGCGGCAGTTGGTCGAACTCCTGGAACACCACGATACGGTCCGGGCCTGGTTGTTCGACTTTTTGCCCCAGCAGGCGGATCTCGCCTTCACAAGGTTTGATAAACCCGGCGATGGACTTGAGCAACGTGGATTTGCCGCAGCCCGATGGGCCGAGCAACACGTAGCGGTCGGCCGGATCAATCTCGAAACTGACTTGGTGAGTGGCGCGCACCACACGCTCAGGCGTGCGGTATTCGAGGCTGACGTTGTCCACCGCCAACAACGGTTGAGCCGTATTCAGAGTGCTGGCCGCGTGGCCTTGCAGGGGCGCGTTCATTTCATCTCTCTTGCCGGGAATAGGATTCAGAACGGCGCATCGCCCTGGATAGTGGTGCGAAACAGCTTGCGCCGCAGGTGGTTCGGGCAGCCGGCGGCGAGGTGAATCAACGAGCGGTTGTCCCAGAACACCATGTCGTGGGGCTGCCACTGGTGACGGTAGATGTTTTGCGGCAGCACGCTGTGGGCGTACAACTGGGCCAGCAGATCGCGGCTTTCGTCTTCCGGCAGGCCGACAATGCGCGTGGTGAAGCCTTCGCTGACAAATAAGGCCTTGCGCCCGGTTTCCGGGTGGGTGCGCACAATGGGGTGCACTACTTCGGTGACCTGAGCGAGTTGCTCGGGGGTCAGGGTCGGGCGCCAGTTGCCTTCGAATTTGGTCTCGCTGTAACGCGCCGTGTATGAGTGGGCAGCGCTGCGGCCCTCCACCGCTTGGCGCAAATGTTCAGGCAGTTGGTCCCAGGCTTTGTGCATGTCGGCAAACAGCGTGTCGCCGCCTTCGGATGGCAACTCCTGGGCGTGCAGCATCGAACCCAGGCTAGGCAGTTCCTTGTACGACAGATCCGAATGCCAGAACTTACCCGCATCGCCCAGGCCGATGGACTGGCCGTTTTCGATGATGTTGGAAACGATCAGGATTTCCGGGTGATTGGCCAGCAGGAACTGTTTGAGCACGTGGATCTGCAGCACACCGAAACGGCGGCTGAAGGCGATCTGTTGTTCGGGGGTAATGCGTTGGTCACGGAACACGACGACATGATGGTCCAGGTGCGCGCGGTGGATGCGGGCGAAGTCCTGGTCGTTGACCGGGCGCGACAAGTCCAGGCCGATGATCTCGGCGCCGACGCTGCCAGGGAGTGGGCGGATCTCGAAGAGCTGGGCGGTTGAGGTCGCTGTTGGAACAGTAGAGGTGGCGGACATGTGGGCACTCCCGGTCGGACTGGGGAGTGACTTTATAGATATAAGAACTGGCGATTAAATACCGTTAAAGAATATCTATATGCATTAGGTGCGGGGATGTGTGGGGAGGCTGATGGCCCTATCGGGAGCAAGCCCCCTCCCACACTTGACCGAGTTCCAGCATAGGAATGCGGTCGAGTGTGGGAGGGGGCTTGCTCCCGATGAGGTTCGTACAGGCGATACAAATTACCGCTCGTGCAACGCCTCGGCCCGCGCCTTGATGATCGGCTTGAGCAGGTAGCTCAGGATGCTCTTTTTGCCGGTGATGATGTCCACCGACGCGACCATGCCCGGGATGATCAACAACGGCTTCTCATCGGTTCCCAAGTGGCTGCGGTCGGTGCGCAGGGTGATCATGTAGTAGGTGGTTTTCTTGTCTTCATCGGTGATGGTGTCGGCACCGATGCGTTCGAGCTTGGCTTTCAGGCCGCCGTAGATGGTGTAGTCATAGGCGGTGAATTTGACGATCGCTTCCTGCCCCGGGTGCAGGAAGGCGATGTCTTGCGGGCGGATCTTGGCTTCCACCAGCAGCGTGTCGTTCAGCGGCACGATCTCTACCATGTCGCTGCCCGGCTGGATCACGCCGCCGACGGTGTTGACCAGCAATTGCTTGACGATCCCGCGCACGGGCGAGGTGACCAGGGTACGGCTGACCCGGTCTTCCAGGGCGCGGCCGGTGGACTCGGCCTTGTTCAGTTCGGTGCGGGCTTCGTTGAGCTGGGTCAGCGCTTCGCTGCGGAACTTGCCACGGGTTTCGTCGATCTTGCGTTGTACTTCCTTGATCGCCGATTCGGCCCGGGGGATCGCCAGGGTAGTGGCGTCCAACTGGCCGCGGGTTTCCATCTCGGCACGCTTGAGGCGCAGCACTTCCACCGGCGACACCGCACCCTGGGCCACCAGCGGTTCGGACATGTTGATTTCCTGGCGTTGCAGGGACAACTGGCTGCGGTACTGGCTTTGTTTGGAGGTGAATTCACGCAGTTCCTGCTGGCGTTGCACCAGTTGTTCCTGCAAGCCGCCGACTTCGTCTTTCAACTGCTGACGGCGGCTGTCATACAACGAGCGCTCACTGGCAGCCTGGTTAGGCGCGGCCTTGAGCACATCGTCGGGGATGTTCAGCGGGCGGTCATCCACCTGGGCACTCAGGCGCTCGACGCGCAGTTGCATGGCCAGGCGCAGGGCTTCGGTTTCACCGGCATTGGAAACAAAACGCGTGTCATCGAGGCGAATCAACGGCGCGCCGGCTTCCACCACCTGGCCTTCCTTGACGTACAACTCGGAGACGATACCGCCTTCCAGGTTCTGGATTTTCTGCAACTTGGACGAGGGGATTGCCTTGCCGTCGCCACGGGTGACTTCGTCGATGCTGGAGAAGCCTGCCCACGTCACCAGAAAGATGAAGAACGCGATGATCGCCCAGATGGTCAGGCGGATAACCCGCGGCGCATCTTCGACCAGTGCTTTGTTGACTTCGGGCAGGGGCTGACCCTGCAGCGAATCGGAACCTTTGAAATAGCGGCCGACCGCGCTTTTGATGGAGTTAAGCAACACTGATCTGCCCCTTTTTCAACGCTTCCATGACCACGGCTTTCGGGCCGTCTGCGAGGATCTGCCCACGGTCGACCACCAGCAGGCGGTCCACCAGCGAGAGCAGTGAGGCACGGTGAGTGACCAGCACGATGGTCTTGTTTTGCACCACGGCTTGCAGGCGCTGTTTCAGGCGCTCTTCACCGGTGTTGTCCATGGCGCTGGTGGGTTCGTCCAGCAGCAGGATGGGCGGATTGAGCAACAGTGCACGGGCCAGGGCAACGTTCTGGCGCTGGCCGCCGGAAAGGTTTTGCCCGCGCTCGCCGACCTGCAGTTCATAACCCTGCGGGTGCAGGCGGGCGAATTCGTGCACGCCAGCTAGTTCGGCGGCCTGCAGGACCATTTCGTCTTCGACGTAACGTGCACCGCACACCAGGTTGTCGCGCAGCGTACCGGCGAGCAGTTGGATGTCCTGGGCCACGTAACCGATGTTGTGGCGCAGTTCGCTGACGTCGATCTGGCGCACATCCACGCCATCCACCAGCAAGGCGCCGGAGTCCGGCTGATAAAGGCCGACGATCAGTTTGGCCAGGGAGCTTTTGCCCGAGCCGCTGCGGCCGATGATGCCGATTTTCTCGCCGGGCTTGATCACCAGGTTGATGTTTTTCAGCGCGGCGTTCTGTTGATTCGGATAAGTGAAATTAAGACCCCGGCATTCGATGGCGCCTTGCAGCGTGCGGCGGCTCATGGGGCGCTCTTCGAAATTGCGCTCCTGGGGCAGCTCCATCATCTGGTCGGTGGACATCATGGTGACCTTGGCTTGCTGGTAACGGGTCAGCAGGCCCGACAGCGAAGCCAACGGGCTCAAGGCGCGGCCGCTGAGCATGTAGCAGGCGATCAGGCCACCCATGCTCAGGTTACCGTCGATGATCTGGTACACACCGAACACGATCATGATCACGCCGGCCAGTTGCTGGATCAGCAGGGTCATGTTCATCGACAGGCCCGACAGCAACTTCACCCGCAGTTCAAGGCGGCTCAAGGTGCCGATGGTCTGTTCCCAACCGTACTGGCGCTCGCTCTCGGCGTTATTGACCTTGACTGCGTCCAGCCCGGCGAGGGTTTCGATCAGGCTCGACTGACGCTCGGCGGCCAGGGCCATAGTGCGCTCCATGGTCGCAACGAGCGGTTTCTGCAGGGCATAGCCGATGCCCAGGGCAATCGGGAACGCCAGCACCGGAATCCACACCAGGTGCCCGCCGAGAATGGCGATGACCAGGAAAATCAGCAGGGTGAAGGGCAGGTCGATCAGACTGGTGAGGGTCAGTGACGCGAGGAAATCGCGCAAGCTCTGAAACTCGTGGATGTTCTGCGCGAAGCTGCCGACCCGTGCCGGGCGGTACTTCATGGACATGCCGACAATGCGCTCGAACAGCGTGGCCGAGATAATCAGGTCGGTCTTTTTACCGGCCAGGTCCAGGCACAGGCTGCGCAGGCTTTTGAGGATCAGGTCGAACAGATAAGCACCGCAGATGCCCACTGCCAGCACCCACAGGGTGGCCGTGGCCTGGTTCGGCACCACGCGGTCGTACACGTTCATCACGAACAGCGGCGCGGCCATCGCAATGATGTTGATCAGGAAGCTGGCGGCAATCGCGTCGGTGTAGAGCCAGCGCGAACGCATCAGCGTGTCACGGAACCACGAACGCGCCCGCGGAATCAGGGTGCCGTGGTTGACGTCGAATTTGTGCTGCGGTTGGGCGAAGAAAACCTTGCCGGCATAGTCGCCGGCCAGTAACTCGCGCTTGATGATGACTTCACCGCCGTCGCTTTCGCTGAGCAGGATGCGGGCTTCGTCTTCGCCTTGCCAGCCCACCAGCACGGCACTGCGCCCCTCTTTGAGCAGCAGCAACGCCGGCAGGGCAATCGTTGGGATCTGTTCCAGCTTGCGTTGCAGCAACCGCCCTTGCAGCCCTGCCCGCGCGGCTGCACGGGGCAGCAACTCGGCACTCAACCGCTGCGAAGGCAGCGGCAGGCCGGTGGTGAGCATGGCCGCGCTGGCCGGTTTCTGGTGCAGGGCGCAGAGCGCAAGCAACCCGTCGAGTAACGGGTCGTCGTGCAGCGTGCGTGGATCATGGTTGAGATGAACTCGACTGACTTCGGATTCCACGCGGTGCACTCTCGACTAACAGATGGGGCTATGGGGACGGCTCAATTCATCCCAGGCAGTTGGACGTTAGGCTTCACGTCGGTCTGCACGACGGAGGCCATCGGTGGGACCACTCCCTGGCTCTTGAGCAATTCGCCCATGGTCGCCTTGATTCGATACTGAGTAAATAACTGAATGTTCTTGATCTCTTCCAGACGACGGGAAGCGGTGAATAATTCGTTCTCACTGTCGAGCAAATCGAGCAGGGTTCGTTGGCCGAGGCTAAACTGCTGCTGATAAGAGGTACGCACCCGGGTGCTGTGGTCCACGTACTGCTGGGCCACCGGCAACTGCGCGTTGGCGTTGTTCAGGGCGTTCCAGGCCAGGCCCAGTTCTTCGTTGAGCTGGCGCAGGGCGTTGTTGCGGATATCCAGGGCCTGGTTGGCCTGGTATGACTTGGATTGCAGGTCAGCCTTGTTGCTGCCACCGGCAAACAGGTTGAAGCGCATGCGCACCATGGCTTCCCAACCGTTGTTGTGGCTGGCGTCACCCGAGACGTTGTTGTCGGCGTTGGTGCCAAGCTCGGCGTCAAAACGCGGGTAGAAGGTGGACTTGGCGGCTTCGTACTGCTTCTCGGCGGCGGAGATATCCGACTCGGCCGAACGCAGCACCGGGCTGTTGTCGAGCATCTGGCGGCGTGCCTCATTCAGGTCTGCCGGCAGCATGGCCATGAACGGTGCCGGACGCTCCAGTTGGTCGGGCATCTGGCCAACGGCACTGAGGTAGTTGACCTCGGAGTCGGCCAGGTTGGTCTGCTCGGTGATCAGGTTGTTGCGGGCCTGGGCCAGACGCGCTTCGGCCTGGTCCTGGTCGGCGCCGTTGCCGACGCCGCGCTGGGTACGCAGTTTGATCTGATCGTAGATGCGTTCGTGGTTGCGCAGGTTTTCTTCGGCCAGGCGCACGAACTCACGACGGGTCAGTACATCCAGGTACACCTGGGCAACGGTCAGGCCGGTGCGCTCGGAGGTGCCGAGCAAGGAGTAGGCGCGGGAGTTGACGTTGGCTTGCTGGCGACCGACTTCGCTGGAAGTGGCGAAGCCGTCAAAGATCATCTGTTGCAGGCGCAGGCTGGACTCACCGCGGTTGAGGGTGTCCCAGTGGTTGCCGTTGGGGCCATTGGCGGCGCGAGTAGTGGAGTTATCGGTGCCTTCGCGGCCGTAACCGGCGTTCAGGTCGACCCGAGGCAGATAACCGCCCTGGGCTGCACGCAGTTGGTAATCGGCGGCGATACGGCTGTTCACACCGGCTTGAATTTCCGGGTGCACGTCCAAGGCCTGCTGCATGGCTTGGGGCAGTGTCTGGGCTTGTACGAAACTGGCGGCGAGAACGAACGGTATTGCCTTGAACAGGTGCAGACGCATTAAAAAATTCCCCAGGACTTCTTGTCTCAAATCACAGCGATTCAGGCCGCTGCGTCGGATAATGGCTACCGTAATGACCGTACGTCGGAAAGTTCAAAAAGCGGAACTGCTTCACACATGTAGGACGGTTCGCCGCATAAATATCAATGTGACATTACGGGGCCAATTGTTTAGGATGGCGGTCATAAGGTCAATAGTTTGGCATAAACTAGATCGCGAATAAATCTAGCCAAATATTTGACGAAACCATCTTTACAGACTACGCCCCTCCTGTTTGGCCCTCCCCCCCGAGCGGCCACATGGAAATCATCAGAAACGGATCGCCGGAGAAAATTTTAATGAGCAGTGTTGTTGCCATCGTCAAAAGCATTGTTGGTCAAGTTTTCGTTATTTCTCCGGAAGGAACGCGGCGTGTATTAGTAGAAGGTGACCGCCTGTTTGCAGGCGACCAGGTCGACACCGGCATGTCGGGCGCTGTGAGCCTGGAACTGGCCGACGGCCGCACGCTGGACCTGGGCCGGGAAACCCAATGGAGCGCCGACCTGCCGGACTCCACCGTCGATCTGGCAGCTGCCGCCGAGAACGCGGCGCCGTCGGTTGCCGAGCTGCAACAAGCCATTGTCGCGGGCGCGGACCCGACCACCGACCTGGAAGCCGCTGCCGCAGGCCCAGCCGCTGCCGGTAATGGCGCCGCAGGCGGTGGCCACAGCTTCGTCGTGCTGGACGCGACCGCCGGCCGCGTTGACCCGACCATCGGCTTCCCGACCGCGGGCCTGGGCCAGGCCAACGCGGCACTGACCCAGAACGTCGGCGCCCAGCCTGGCGGTAATAACGGTGGCCTGACTCTGCAAACCGCCACGCTGACATTGGGCGCCACGTCGACCATTACCGAAGCCGGTGGCGTACTGACCTACACCGCCACCGTGACCCAGGCGCCGATCGGCAACCTCAACATCACGCTGTCCAACGGCGCAGTGATCACCATTCCGTCGGGCCAACTGACCGGCACCGTCAACGTGCCCCTGGCCCCGAACGACAGCCCGTACATCGACCCAAGCCAAATCAGCGTCAACGTCACCGGCACCACCGGCGGCAACAACCTGGTGCTGAACATCGATACCACGCCGGCAGTGACCCAGGTCACCGACACCATCGACACCACCACCATCGCCCTGACGGCAGGCTCGACGGTCACTGAAGGCGGCCAGATCACCTACACCGCCACGTTGACCAACCCAGCACAGACGCCAGTGACTGTCACTTTGAGCAATGGCTCGGTGATTACCATCAAGGCGGGCGAGTCCACTGGCACTGTGGTTGTCGATACCCCGGCTAACGACGTCTACAACAACGGTTCTACCGT